>NZ_JBHFKZ010000058.1:0-35030 GCF_042879375.1 Photorhabdus sp. RM323S | reverse complement strand
AGGAATTCGTTTTTGAGTGAAGCTTCAAGATGGTGGGTCGTGCAGGATTCGAACCTGCGACCAATTGATTAAAAGTCAACTGCTCTACCGACTGAGCTAACGACCCATCTTGTGACTTCTCTCGGCAACGGCGGCATATATTACTGATTTCTCCGCGCAACGCAATGATTATTTTTTCAAATTACGTTTAGATGCCTATTAAACACTCAAAAACCCCGAAAATATATTAATACTGCCTTCCGGGGCCGATAATTACAACGCAGAAAGCTTTTTCTCAGCCAATTTAGCCGCATTCGAACCAGGATATTGTTTTACAACCTGCTGATAAACAGATTTAGCTTTATCCTTCTGGCCCTTGTCCTGCATGATCAAGCCAACTTTATACAACGACTCACCACTCTTTTGAGACTTGGGATAATTTTTCACCACCGTAGCAAAGTAGTAAGCAGCTTCGTCTTTCTTACCCTTGTTGTAATTAAGTTGACCTAACCAGTAATTCGCATTAGGCATATAACTCGACTTTGGGTAAGCCTTCACAAAGCTCTGAAAGGCAGTAATCGCTTTATCATATTCTTTGGTATTCACCGCCAAAGAAACGGCAGCATCATAATCACCCTTCTCGCTACCCGTACTTGTAGTTGAAGACGCCTGATTACCACTATGACTTGCAGTTGAAGATGCTGTATTGGTAGCAGATTGACTCTCCGCAGAATGGGTAGCGCCTTCCAGTTGCTGATAAATATCCTTCTGCCGCTCTATAACCTGATTAAGCTGATACTGATTCTCTTGAATCTGCCCACGGAGCATGTCGATATCACGTTGAGAATCGGCGAGTTGTTGCTGGAGCTGGGTTAACAGCTGACTGTGAGCGTTGGAAATACGCTCTAATTGGGTAAGGCGCTCATCGGGAGAACCCGAGCCGACATTACTGATTGGCGCTTGGGCAATAGCGGCCCAAGGAGCCGCTACGCCAACCAATAACGACAGACCCAAAAAATGACGTCTGAAGTTACTGTTCATGAATTACTCTTAGTATGCCAATACTGCGCGACGGTTTTTAGCATATGCTGCTTCTTCGTGGCCCAGTACAGCTGGTTTTTCTTTACCGTAAGAGACGATAGAGATCTGATCACCGGAAACACCTTTACCTTGCAGGTACATTTTCACTGCGTTAGCACGGCGTTCACCTAATGCGATGTTGTACTCAGGAGTACCACGTTCGTCAGCATGACCTTCTACAACAACTTTATAAGATGGGTTGCTACGCAGGAATGCTGCGTGAGCGTCTAACAGCTGAGAAAAATCTGAGCTGATATCGAATTTATCGAAACCAAAATATACGATGTTGCTGTTTTGCAGCTCTTGCATTTGCTGGCGAGCTAATTCTTCCGCTGACAGACCCACATTAGTTTCGTTAACAGTGCCTACACCAGACTGATCGTTATCAGCATTTTTATTAGAACTACACGCTGCTACAGCCATAACGGGTAAAGCTAACATCAGCCCTTTTAGCACTTTGTTCAGTTGCATCTCTTTGATCCTTTTAAAATTTGCCACACATATTATTATGCATCACAGATACGGCGACCAGGCAGGGAATTTTACCTGTCCATCAGTCGCCGGAAGACGCGCTTTGAAACGCCCGTCAGTCGAAACTAGCTGCAATACAGTCCCCAACCCTTGAGTGGAGCTATAAATCACCATAGTGCCGTTAGGTGCGATACTTGGTGTTTCATCCAGGAACGTATCCGTCAAAATTTGAACGGCTCCCGTTGCCAGATCTTGTTTAGCAATGTGCTGCTTACCACTCTCTGAGCTGACCATCACCACAAAACTACCGTCGGAACTAACATCAACATCCTGGTTTTGTGTGCCTTCCCAAGTGAGGCGTTGCGGAGCACCGCCATTAATATCAACTTTATATAACTGCGGACGACCACCCTGATCGGAGGTATAGACCAAAGTCTGGTTATCCGGCATCCAACTTGGCTCAGTATTGTTACTGCGGCCATCTGTGACCTGACGGATCTGAGCTGAAGCCAAGTCCATCACGTAAAGATTCAAACTACCCGATTTGGACAGGGCAAACGCCAACTTACTGCCATCAGGGGAAAATGCAGGCGCTCCGTTATGACGAGGAAAAGAAGCAACCTGACGTACTTCACCGCTGGCCAAGGTCTGAATAACCAAAGCGGAACGACCACTCTCAAAGGTCACATAAGCCAGTTTAGCGCCATCAGGAGACCATGCCGGTGACATCAATGGTTCTGGCGAACGGTGAACAGTGAACTGGTTGTAACCATCGTAATCGGATACACGCAGCTCATATGGATATTTGCCGCCATTCGTTTTCACAACATAAGCCAAGCGAGTACGGAATGCGCCTTTAATGCCAGTTAGCTTTTCAAATGCTTCATCACTGACTGTATGCGCCGCATAACGCAACCACTGCTTAGTCACTTTAAGCTGATTCTGAGCAAGAATAGTTCCCGGAGCGCCAGCGGTGTCAACCAACTGATAAGAAATCAGGAAACCACCATCCGCACTTGGCTGAATCTGCCCGACAATAACCGCATCAATCCCAAGGGCCGACCAAGCAGCAGGCGTCACCTCAGATGCAGTCGTCGGTTGCTGTGGCATACGGCTGGCGTCAATAGGATTAAATTTACCGCTGTTGCGAAGATCCGCTCCAACGATCGCACCTATCTCTTCAGGAGCACCACCCGCCCCAGTCCATTTAAATGGCACAACACCAATAGGACGTGCAGAATCAACACCCTGGGTGATTTCAATACGAACTTCTGCATTAGCAACAGCAGCCCACAACATCAAAATGCCCAGTACTACTTTAAAAGCCTGCTTCATCATCTCTCCCTTATCGCAGATGGAATGCCGCAATAATTCGCAGAATATTAACAAACGCCAACAAACAAAACCAGATAGCTTAATAACATTGAATGGTTTTGTTTATTATTAATAATCTCTATAAATAACAATCTTATTGAGGTTTGAAATCAATCGGCGCATTCTTAAACACTTCGTAAACCTCTTTACTTGGTGGTTTAGGAATTTTCGCTTGTTTAGCTGCGGCTACCGCTGCCTGACACAGTGCCTGATCCCCCCCTTCTGGTTTTATATCAATTAGCAAACCATCAGGAGCAAGCTTAATCCGTAATGTACACATACGCCCACGATACATACTTGGATCATAAAACTTATTCTGTATTGCTATCTGAATCTGCCCAAGATAGTTATTAATATCAGAATTTGAAGCACCACTTTTCTTACCGCCACCTTTACCCGCAGCGGAAGCACCACCCTGCTTTGGCGCATTAGAAGTTAAACCACCCAGTAAATCATCAACTTCACTTGCTTGTTTCGCGGCTTGTGCCGCCGCTTTTTTCTTAGCGTCAACTTCAGCTTTTGCCTTAGCTTTTGCATCTGCCTCAGCTTTGGCTTTAGCATCCGCTTCAGCCTTGGCTTTTGCTTTAGCCTCAACTTCTGCTTTGGCTTTCGCTTCTTCCGCCGCTTTTTGTTTAGCCGCAGCGGCGTCAGCTTCTTTCTTAGCTTCAGCTTCTGCTTTTTTCTGCGCCTCAGCCTGCTCTTTAATCAGTTTTTCTTTTTCAGCCTTAGCCTTTGCCGCAGCTTCTTCGGCCTGTTTTTGCTCTTCACGGGCTTTTGCTGCTGATTCTACAGCTTGCTTTTTCTGCTCTTCCGCAACCTGTTGCGCTTTAATCCGTTCTTCTTCTACCGCTTTCAGGCGCTCCTGCTCCTCAGCCTGTTTTTCTCTCAATTCGGCTGCTTGCTGCTCCGCTTTCTTGTTACGTAACTGTTCTGCACGTTTAGCATCAGCTTGCTGTTGCTGGTGTTGATTGTACTGCTGTACTACCGCATTCGGATCGACCATAACAGCGTCAATAACAGAACCATCCTGTCCGCCACCACCCATTTCAGTTTTTTGCGTCAGGGAACCCCAAATAAGTAATCCTATCAAAATAATATGCAACACAACCGAAACGATAACGGCGCGATTTAGTTTATTGTTTTGCCCGTTTGTCTTTCCCACGCTCAATATCCAAAATCTTTAAATAACAGCAACTGCCGGCCAGACTCAGATAGGCTGAGTCATTAAACCAACGGATTTCACACCGGCCTGATGTAACATGTTCAGTGCTTTAATAATCTCATCATAAGGTACTTCTTTCGAACCACCGATCAAGAAAACGGTTTTCGGGTTCTCTTTTATTCGGGCCTGCGCTTCAGCAATAATCTGTGGCTCAGGTAATAATTCCAGCCGTTCATGGTTAATTACCATGGTGTATTGACCAACACCAGAAACTTCTACGATTACCGGCGGGTTATCGGAGCTGGAAACCGTTTTGGAATCGACTGCATCCGGCAAATCAACTTCTACGCTCTGAGTGATAATCGGTGCTGTTGCCATAAAAATAAGCAACAAAACCAACAACACGTCCAGTAAGGGAACGATATTGATTTCGGATTTCAGCTCACGCTTGCGACTACGAGTGCGTGCCATAGCCTCTCCTCCCCTTACTATTTGTTTTCAGCTTTATTTTCAGCAGAGAAAGCCTGACGATGCAAAATAGCCAAAAACTCTTCCATAAAGTTATCGTAATTTTGCTCCAGCTTATTCACACGCTGATTCAGGCGGTTGTATGCCATAACAGCCGGAATAGCTGCAAATAAGCCAATCGCCGTTGCAATCAACGCTTCCGCAATACCCGGTGCTACCATTTGAAGAGTTGCCTGTTTTACCGCCCCTAATGCGATAAATGCATGCATAATCCCCCAAACTGTACCAAACAGGCCAATATACGGGCTGATTGAACCCACAGTACCCAAGAATGGAATATGGCTTTCCAGTGTTTCCAATTCACGGTTCATAGATATACGCATGGCACGTGAAGCACCTGTTACCACCGCTTCCGGCACATGGTTATTTGCATGGTGCAACCGGGCAAATTCTTTGAACCCAGAATAAAAAATTTGTTCCGTTCCTCCCAAAGAATCACGGCGAGACTGACTTTCCTTATACAAGCGTGATAATTCAATACCTGACCAGAATTTGTCCTCAAACGCTTCCGCTTCACGGGTTGCCGCATTGAGAATTTTGGTCCTTTGAATAATGATTGCCCATGAAGCAATGGAAAAGCAGATCAAAATAAGCATGATCAGCTGCACCAAAAGGCCCGCCTTTAGGAATAAATCAAGAATGTTCATGTCAGTCACTACTTAAACTCCGCGACAATAGACTTAGGAAGCGCAATCGGCTTCATTTGAGATGTATTCACGCAGGCGATTAAAACCTCTGCGCTGTTAAGAATTGTTCCGTTAACATCAACAATGCGTTGAATAAATGTCAAAGATGCTTTACGAATATCCGTAATTTCGCTCTCCACCTGCAACATATCATCAAGCCGGGCTGGGGCTCGGTAATCAACCACTATACGCCGAACAACAAATGCAATTTGCTCATCAAGTAAATGCTGCTGATGAATGCCATGCTGACGCAACATCTCTGTACGAGCTCTTTCATAAAAGGCGACATAACGGGCGTTATAAACTACCCCACCAGCATCTGTATCTTCGTAATAAACACGGACCGGCCAACGGAACAACGTATTACTCACTTTCAATCCTAAGTAAGGCGAATTAACGCTGCCACTATACTCAAGACCATGCAGCTTTGGAATAATGTGCAAATAAAAAATTTATTGGCTGAAAAGCCTATAACATACAGAATTAACTAATGGAAGAAGTAGTACAAGCCCCAAATCAACATTAAGAACGCAGGCAAAGGAAAGAAAAAGATACGCCAGACGATACTTCTTGGGTGAAAACCCGTTCCGAAAGTTACACCTGTGCACACAGCCCATCTTTAACCTCCAAAGGGTACTCCCGCCGACATCAGGTAGGAGGGGAATTTGGTCACAAACACAAGATGTACATGCAAAAGAAAGGCGGCATGTCGTGAACGATTAATTTTGTATTTTTGCATTGAAGTTAGCCGAAGGCACAGTAAATATAGAGAATAAACCGACTACACACTGAATGATAATGCTAATACTGAAAGACTACAAGTTCAGACTAGAGCCAACTGAAGAACAGTTGCCGCGTTTGCGGCAGTTATGCGGGTGTGCTCGTTTTGTCTGGAATCACGGACTTGAGGTAACAAAACCATTCTGGATTCTGGCGGAAAACTTCCCTCCGCGTTTGAACTAAACCGAATGCTCACGGGGTGGAAAAAAACACCGGAATACGCCTTCTTACAGGAAGCTTACACCGATAACCTTCAACAAAAACTGAAAGACTTACATGGGGCATGGAGGCGTTGCTTCGATAAAACACTGGCAGCGAAAGCGCCTGTAACGAAAAAATGACGGCAGGGATTCAATCCGGTTCGTCAATTTTGAAAAATATTGTCTCCTTGAAAATCGCAGAGTCAGACTTCCTTCTGGGCTCGGATGGATAAAGTTCCGGCAATCGCAGGAGGTGAACGGCAAAATCAAAAATGCTACTGTAAACGGCGCTCGTAACATGTTAGCCGCAGGACATGCCGTGCTTGCCTGTGGAGGGACGGAGCAATCAGGCCGCCCGTTGAAGCAGGAACCAGACGCAGAGCGATCAGCCGTCGCCCACTAACGGGGATCCCCCTCTTGAGTCACGAAGTGCGAAAGTGGGGGAGGATGTCAAATGAGTAAAATACCTTGCCATAAGTGCAATGAACTGGTGTTAGCCGCAAAACGAGCGGGATTCCAGAAGACACAAGAAGCAAGCACCAACGCCATAATAAGGATAAGGCCCCTTACAGGACCTTTATCCATTAGCTGATAGCATTTATCTATCAACATTATTTCTCACTATTTTCAGTGATTTTTTCCGCTTCATTATGCTCAAGTGCCAAGGCAGCGATTATAGCGAAACTACAAGCCAAGAGCGTTCCGAGAATCCAAGCAAAATACCACATGCTCTGTGCTCCTTAGTACAGTGAATGTTTGTTATTTTCAATAAAGCTTTTGTCCAAACGCCCAAACATTTTGTAATAACACCAAATGGTGTATCCCAGAATGATTGGGACAAAAATCAGCGCAACTACAAACATAACGCGCAGTGTCAATAGACTTGAAGTCGCATCCCACATTGTCAGGCTGACATTTGGATGAGTGACTGATGGCATAACAAAGGGGAACATCGTCACACCACAGGTCAAAATGATACAAGCAATGGTCAGTGAAGAGCACAGAAATGCCCATCCTGCTTTATTCATACGTGTCATCAATATCGTCAGCAGAGGAGAAACAACACCCAGAGCCGGTAACGCCCACAACCACGGATAGTGATTAAAGTTGGTCATCCAGGCACCCGCCTGATGAACAACTTCTTTATGCAATGGGTTAGACTGCCCCATAGTATCCAGGCCACCCGCCACAATATAGCCATCAATACCATAAATCAGCCATACACCGGCCAGCAGGAAAGCAACCATAGTCACCAGCGCACAGAGATAAGTTGCGGCACGGGAACGCAGACGCAGTTCACCAGTAGTACGCATTTGCAGATAAGTTGCCCCCTGAGTCACAATCATCATCAGGCTGATCACCCCCGCCAGCAAACCGTATGGATTGAGCAACCCGAAGAACGAACCGCTATAGAACAGGCGCAGTTGAGAATCAACGTTGAACGGCACCCCTTGTAACAGATTACCGAATGCCACACCGATAACTAATGGAGGAACAAAACTACCGACAAATATCCCCCAATCCCACATGTTACGCCACTTACGGCTTTCCAGTTTGGAACGGTAGTCAAAACCAACCGGACGGAAAAACAGCGCGGATAACACCAGGATCATAGCGACATAGAAACCAGAGAATGCGGCGGCATAAACCATTGGCCATGCGGCGAACAATGCCCCACCAGCAGTAATTAGCCAAACCTGATTACCATCCCAGTGAGGTGCTATTGAGTTAATCATGATGCGGCGTTCAGTATCGTTTTTACCAATGATGCGTAACAGAACACCCACGCCCATGTCAAAACCATCAGTTACCGCGAAACCGATTAGCAACACACCAATCAGCAGCCACCATATAAACCGTAGTACTTCATAATCAAACATAAGTGGACTCCCGTTTATTACTGAGCATCGTGCGCTGAAGTTGTTTTCTGTTCAAAATGGTAGCGGCCAGTATTCAGACTGCTTGGACCACGACGGGCGAATTTGAACATCAAAAACATTTCTGCGATCAGGAACAAGGTGTAAAGACCACAAATCAGCGCCATCGAGAACAGGATATCGCTGGCTGCCAAATTGGAACTCGCCACTGCCGTTGGCAAAACTTCACCAATCGCCCACGGCTGACGCCCATATTCAGCGACAAACCAACCTGATTCTATAGCAATCCACGGCAATGGAATGCTGTACAATGCTGCGCGCAGTAACCATTTTTGCTCACCAATACGGCCACGGATCACACTCCAAAACGCCAGACCAATCAACAGTAACATCAGGAAGCCAGCTGCAACCATGATACGGAACGCAAAATAGAGCGGAGCAACGCGAGGAATGGAATCTTTCGCAGCGGCTTTGATTTGCTCTTCGCTGGCATCAGTCACTTTGCTGGTATAACGTTTCAGCAACATGCCATAACCAAGATCTTGTTTACTTTCATTGAATGCAGTACGAACCGTCGGATCCGTGTTACCTGCACGCAATTCCTCCAACAGTTGATAAGCTTTCATACCATTACGGATACGCAGCTCATGCTGGTCCATCAAATCACGCAGACCAATGACCGGGGTATCGACAGAACGGGTTGCAATCAGGCCCATGAGATAAGGGATCTGAATAGCATATTTGTTTTCCATTTTATCCTGATCCGGGATACCTATCAGTGTAAAGGCTGCTGGCGGTGGCTGCGTTTCCCATTCAGCTTCAATTGCGGCCAGTTTAGTCTTCTGTACATCCCCCATTTCGTAACCGGATTCGTCACCCAGAACAATAACGGATAGCACAGCGGCGATACCAAAACTTGAAGCAATCGCAAATGAACGTTTAGCAAATGGAATATCACGACCTTTAAGCAGGTAATAAGAACTGATGCCAAGAACAAAAATCGCCCCTGTCACATAACCCGCCGCAACGGTATGAACAAATTTCACCTGAGCAACCGGGTTCAGTACCAATTCGGCAAAACTCACCATTTCCATACGCATGGTTTCAAAGTTGAAGTCAGACGCAATCGGGTTTTGCATCCAGCCATTAGCAACCAGAATCCAAAGTGCGGAGAAGTTAGAACCTAACGCAACCAGCCAGGTTACCGCCAAATGCTGCTTTTTACTGAGACGATCCCAACCGAAGAAGAACAAACCGACGAATGTGGACTCCAGAAAAAACGCCATCAGACCTTCGATCGCCAGAGGCGCGCCGAAAATATCACCGACGTAGTGAGAGAAGTATGACCAGTTAGTCCCGAACTGGAACTCCATAGTCAACCCTGTTGCGACACCCAGTGCAAAGTTAATACCAAATAATTTGCCCCAGAATTTTGTCATATCTTTGTAAATTTGTTTACCGGAGAGCACATATACCGTTTCCATAATCGCCAGCAAAAACGCCATACCAAGCGTTAGCGGAACGAACAGGAAGTGATACATTGCTGTTAAGGCAAACTGTAATCGTGACAGTTCGACAATATCAAACATCTTGACTCCTTGCTCCTAGCAGGAAGACACCGATTTGCGGCAACTTGACTTCGTACAAGAACCCATTCAGGGCTCTAAAACAAAAGCCTTATAACTACCAGCAATAAATGCCTCTAAAATAACAACTCATTATCAAGTAAATTAAAAACCTAATTAGACTAATAGTATAGTACGCTTATATTCCCATACAATAAATACGTTTTACGTGATTCAGATTAGAATTCTGAATATAAGTCAATAATTACAGTTATTGTTTAATGGAAACTCATTGATCAGGATCAATTTAAGCAAATTAGAAAAATAATGCTATAGTAATAAATTGATTTTATTAATTTTTTCTGGTTAGTGTTAACTACTCTGTCTATTATTTCATTTTGGTTGGCAAATTGTTAATTATTTGTTTATTTAGATAATTATTGATTTCTATATTGCTGTGAAATGATTTATGAAATTAACTTTTTATTTTCATTCTTAAGAAAATATTATTATTAACTTTGCATTAACAGTGAGATCACCACCATTTGGCTGTCATTCAGATAGCACAATGACACACAGCTCGAGAACTAAACTTCCCTCTTAACGACAGATCTCTTCAAACTGAGTGAAATGACTTAGTATCTTAAGTTACACAGCTCAACAATAATTGTGTAAAGATATTTTACACAACAGAAAAACTGCTCGTACCAGCAAGTAATGGCCGAACCGACTCCCACAGACTGGCTTTTTCAGGTTCGCACCAATCACCACCATAATACGCTGTTGAAACTGAGATGCAGTCGGAAGCTGAAAAAGTGTTATTGCTGAACTGGAAAAAGCATTTGGTATTATTGAGTTTGGTTGATGTTTCATTGGCACCAAACATTAAATGAATAATTATTTTTTCTGGCCATTTAATATAAAATCAAATTTTTCCCTGTAAATTAATTATTAGATAACACGGATATTATTGAGGGTGGATTACAATAAGAAATTGAGAGAGAAAACAATAGCTTTCAGATATTGAATTTTTTATTTTCACCAATTAACTAAAAATAGTTAATCCTTTAAGGCATAAGAGAATTTAATTATTAATTAACTGAACTAGACTATGATTGATGTTAATTATGGAAATATTTTTCAATAATTCAACATGTTGATTATAAAGAAATGTTATTTAATTTAAGGAATGTATATGAATCTAAAAAATGATTTTAAAGCTTTTTCTATCGGTGATAATGCTAATGTGCCGAGCCAAGAAGATTATGAAAAAAATACGAATTTGCAAACTGGGATTCCACCAGGTGACATTACCACTCACATTCACTTGTTAAATAAGGTATTACGCCAATCATCAATAATAGCATCTGTAGTGGCTGATTTTATCAAGACACAATCTGGTGAAGATATTCTAGATAATGGTGATATAACTAAGCTTACTGATCAGTTAAATAGAGCATTAGAGAAAATAACCACAGCAAAAATTCCCAATGCCTCATTAACACAAAAGGGAATTGTTCAACTGACAAATGAAATTGGCAATAGTGACACATTGGCAGTGACACCGAAACTTGTTCAGGAAAGAATAGATTCATTGAGTAAAAATATTAATGAGAAAGTACCCAACACACGGAAGATAAATGGGAAAGTGTTAACTGGGGATATTATTATTAATGCTGAGGATGTGGGAGCGATATCAACTAATAATGTAATACATTCAATGGAACACGGTCATCTGGATGAATTAGAAAATCTACGTAATGGTTGTTGCGGATTTAACCCCTCCGCATCGTTCCTGACTAAATATGGACTGCCACGTGGCAATGGTGGAGTTCAGTTAAGAATTAGCAATATGAATGGTGTATCAAACGAGGGAGAAGACGATGTATGGAGCCACAGGCTGATTTTTACCCATTTTGGCGATACATATCGTACAGATCATATAGACGAATATTATAAACTTACACGTAAATTTTGGGACAATATCAATGCCAAACCAGATTTTAATGGATACCTAAAAATATCCTCTCCGATAATAGAAATCTATCCTGATGGCACATTCTCAACTAATGAAGAATCAGCGGGTGCAGAAGTAACGAAAGAAGGAATAGGCATATACCGTGTATCAAATATCTCAGGTTATAACACTGATGGTGCCTGGGGTGTACATGGCGGTATTTCTGTTCCCCAAAACAATAATAATCTTGAATTGATTTTCGTTGGCGATCATATCCAACCTGATGGTACTATTATCATTGAAGTCTGTCACCGCCAACATTCGCATTTACCTGAGAAATTTCAGAACTGGCAACTCAAATCTGTTGATGATAATGGCAAACAGGTGTTCTACCAGGATGGGGAACCCTGTGATATTCCTGAATATTGCCGTTTAGATATTCGTGTCCAAATGCCAGAAGATTCACTCTGGAACTTGAAACGAAACAAGTTACAGGAAGAAATAGAGAGCGCCCGCATTTCTGACGATAAATTGTAGTAATACAGGGCCATATGGCCCTGTATCTTACTTTATTCGAATTTCAAGATCGGTAGCTAAAACGCCATATTTTTTTCATAACAGCGTAATATCCAACTTATCGCGAGTTTCTGTGGAGAATGAAGTTAACAAATCCCTGTAAGAAAAATAGCGGGTTTTGTTAACCATTTAACATGATTAACTTGACAATTTTTTACAAATGACTATTAATTATAATACCATCTTTAATGTCCTTTTTTTCCTGTAACACCTGAATGTTACATATATATTTTTACAACTATTTATTTAATTGGGGGAATTATTATGCTGCTTTATTATTATCTTGACCCATAACTTTCAAGATGAACTTACGGTATTATTACGCTATCTGTTTAAGATTCAGTGGATAGTTCAGCTCCAATATTATGTACCCAATAGATTTCAAGTTGCAGCGCGGCGGCAAGTGAGCGCATCCCCAGGAGCATAGATAACTATGTGACTGGGGTAAGTGAAAGCAGCCAACAAAGCAGCAGCTTGAAAGATGAAAGGTATATTAATATACCATGGATATCATATAAAACACGTATTATTCATGGCTTACAAGCCCTCTATTATTTCATGGGATAAAATTATGACTCTATATAACAGAATATTTATTTTTTTCATCATGATGTTTGCTCCGATAATATCCAGCTTTGCGAATGCCGAAATTAAGTTTTCTGCCGAGGACAGTCAGGCTATATCTCTTCTATTAGAGAAGATTGAACCTAATAAACCTACTATGATCGATTTAACTCAACCGGAAAATGAGAAAGGACATATTGCATTATTACGTTACCACGGTATTACAAAACAAACACATCCTGAAATTTTTGAAGATATCGAGGCTATGAAAGCAAACCCAAATGCAATGATTGAGCATGGAAAATCGGTTGAAACAGGAAATTTGCCTACAGAACCAACAAATCATTTTGGTAATCCTAGAATAATATTCTCCAAAGATTCCAAATTAATTTCAGCTGAAGTTTTTAGCTCCGCATATTTTCCTGATTTTAATCCTTTAATCAACAATGTCACAAAAATTGACCCTCAAAATGCAAAGATAGATGGTTTCCTCTCAGTTCTCAAAGAAAACAAATCAGGGAAGAAGGATTCAATGCTCGTACACAAAAACAAAGTAGCAAACAACAAAGAGGTACGGGATTTCTCAATACAGACTGAGGAATATAATCTTACAGACTTAAAACAACTTAATGCTGTTCAGACTGTTGTTTACTTCCGCGGGAAAATAAATGGGCAATCTATCGCTCCCACAGGGGCAGTGTACGTTGTGTCAGATAAACTGAAATTGACAAACTTTGATGATCTTTTGCAAAACTACCAACCTTACAAGATGGATAACGCAGCACCAGTTTATGTAAAGAATTTACACAAACTAGACCAAATTCGTCCAGTAATCGTTTGCTTGAATAGAGCAAATCCTGAACCAGGAGCTATGAGTCATTGCGATTATGGCCCAACATCACCCGGTAATCCAACAATCAAGCTGAAAATAGCAGGTAGTGTTACATTCCATAACCGTATCGCAATTGATGACGAGGGAAAGCCTACAGAAGCTCAAGGATATAAACCATCGGTAGATCTGACACTGGTCGGTTTGGATACTGGAGGTGCATGTAAATTAAGTAGAGATATAAATGAAAATACATTTTGGGAACATACAACGGTTAATGATGGCTCTGCCAAAGGCAACGATACAAATTTATCATGGGATTTTTCTGAAAAAACAGGCTACGCTGATTTTGGACCAATATGCTGGAAAAATAACGAAAGATATATATTAGACCTACAGGCTACTATTATGACAACTCAAGGTGAAGGTGAAGGTGGTCAAGTATTTCCTGTCATGTTTTCTTATACCAATAACCCCCGTAGTAAGGAAGACACAGCACAATTCATTTATCCACCTATTCAAATCCAATATGGTTGTATTGCTGAAGGCACATTAATAGATATGGCTGACGGTTTAAAACGGAAAGTTGAAAATATACGCCCGGGTGATAAAGTCTTAACAAAACAAGGAGGTGTATTACAAGTGAAAAGCCGTATTGTCGGTCACGATACTGAATTTGTTGATTTAATTTACAATAATGGTGAGCAAGTTTCACTGACTCCAACACATCCTGTCTCAACATTACGAGGAATAGTCAAAGCCGATGAACTTAAGATCGGTGATACGATACATACACGTGATGGACAAACTACTCTTACCTCAGTTAAACAGAGAAAATCAGAGCCATCAAACGTGTATAATTTTGTCTTAGAAAAGACAGATAGCCAAAGTGAATTGTTACCTGAAGATGCTGTGCTTTTTGCCGGTGGCATTTTGGTCGGTGATAATAATCTGCAAAGAAAAGTGTCGATATCAAATTAATCTCTCAGATTAATAACAAAGTGCTGACTCTTTAGTCAGCACTAAAATCTAAAATAGCGCATTTGTATTATTTTATGGTTGAGAATGAAATCCGGTTAACGAAAAACAGTAATTACAGAATGTTGAAGCCCGATGGAGAAAACCAATCGGCTAAAGATGGGATTCGAAATTTTTGATGGTTAAAAAAACTATTTTTAACAGGCTTTTTTAACAGTATAAGGCCACTTCACAGTGGCCTTATAGATAAATATTACTTATCATCGCTTACTTGCCAGCAAGTAACTCTTTCACTGCATCACCGATATCTGCCAGGCTACGAACCGTCTTCACACCCGCAGCTTCCAGAGCAGCAAATTTTTCGTCAGCAGTTCCTTTACCACCGGCAATAATGGCGCCGGCATGGCCCATACGCTTACCTTTCGGTGCAGTCACACCTGCGATGTAGCCAACAACAGGCTTAGTGACGTGCTGTTTAATATAAGCCGCCGCTTCTTCTTCCGCATTACCACCAATTTCACCAATCATGACGATGGCTTCTGTTTGTGGATCTTGCTGGAACAATTTCAGGATATCAATGAAGTTAGAACCTGGAATTGGGTCGCCACCGATACCAACACAAGTAGATTGTCCTAAACCTGCATCAGTGGTCTGTTTTACTGCTTCATAAGTCAGTGTGCCTGAACGGGAAACGATACCGACTTTACCTGCCAGATGAATGTGGCCCGGCATAATGCCGATCTTACATTCACCCGGTGTAATAACACCCGGGCAGTTAGGGCCGATCATACGAACACCGGCTTCATCCAGTTTCACTTTAACCGCCAGCATATCCAGAGTCGGGATACCCTCAGTAATCGTGATGATCAGTTTGATGCCAGCGTCGATAGCTTCCAGAATGGAATCTTTACAGAATGGAGCCGGAACATAAATAACGGAGGCCGTTGCTCCAGTCGCTTCTACCGCTTCACAAACAGTATTAAAAACAGGCAATCCCAGATGCTCAGTACCACCTTTACCTGGCGTAACACCACCCACCATTTGGGTGCCATAAGCAATCGCTTGTTCTGAATGGAAAGTCCCCTGACTACCGGTAAAACCTTGACAGATAACTTTGGTGTTTTTATCGATTAAAATAGACATTATTTGGCCTCCACTGCGGCTACTGCTTGCTTCGCGGCGTCTGTCAGGCTGGTTGCGGCAATGATATTCAAACCACTATCAGCCAGTTTTTTCGCACCCAGTTCAGCATTGTTCCCTTCCAAACGAACAACAACCGGTACGTGAACACCCACTTCTTCCACCGCACCAATAATACCGTCAGCAATCAGGTCACAACGGACAATACCACCAAAGATGTTAACCAATACTGCTTTCACGTTTTCATCTGACAGGATGATTTTAAACGCTTCTGTAACACGTTCCTTGGTTGCACCACCACCCACATCAAGGAAGTTTGCCGGTGCCCCACCATGCAATTTAACGATATCCATCGTCCCCATTGCCAGACCTGCGCCATTTACCATGCAACCAATGTTGCCATCTAGCGCGACATAGTTCAGTTCCCACTGTGCCGCCTGCGCTTCACGCGGATCTTCCTGAGATGGATCATGCATTTCACGCAGTTCAGCCTGACGAAACAGGGCGTTACCATCAGCGCCCAGTTTGCCATCCAGACAAATCAGATCATCCTGAGTCGTGATAACCAGCGGATTAATTTCAACCAGAGCCAGATCGCGCTCCAGGAACAGATTTGCCAATCCTAAGAAAATTTTAGTGAACTGGCTGATTTGTTTACCGGTTAATCCCAGTTTAAATGCCAGTTCACGTCCCTGATAAGGCATAGGGCCAACCAGTGGGTCGATAATCGCTTTATGAATCAGTTCCGGAGTTTCTTCCGCAACTTTTTCAATTTCAACGCCACCTTCAGTAGAGGCCATGAACACTACACGACGCGTACCACGATCAACTACAGCACCGAGATACAACTCCTTCGCAATATCAGTTGCCCCTTCGACCAAAATCTGGTGAACAGGCTGCCCTTGCGCATCTGTTTGGTAAGTGACCAGACGTTTGCCCAACCATTGTTCAGCGAAAGCGCGAATTTCTTCTTTACTGTTAACCAATTTCACGCCACCCGCTTTACCGCGACCGCCAGCGTGAACCTGGCACTTAACCACCCAAGGGCCAGCACCAATTTTAGATGCCGCTTCTTCTGCTTCACGCGGTGTAGTGCAGGCATAACCAGCCGGAGCGGGTAAACCATACCGTGCAAAAAGCTGTTTTGCCTGATACTCGTGTAAATTCATGATGTTCTATCCATAATCTAGTCTGAGAAGAGCAAGTTGCTCTCTTAATTTTTTTGTTGCTCTGGATATAGCCAGTCCAAAGACCGGCTGTGCATGTACATTGGTTTACTTCAGACCGGGCAGATATTAGCGCGTATCTGCCCTTATTATGTTGCTATACGTCCAGCAGCAAACGTGCAGGATCTTCCAGCATTTCTTTGATGGTCACCAGGAAGCCTACAGATTCACGTCCATCGATCAGACGGTGGTCATAAGACAGTGCCAGATACATCATCGGAAGGATCTCTACCTGACCATTCACCGCCATCGGACGATCTTTAATGGCGTGCATACCAAGAATCGCGCTCTGTGGCGGGTTAATGATCGGCGTAGACATTAAAGAGCCAAATACACCGCCATTGGTGATCGTGAAATTACCGCCGGTCAACTCTTCGACGGTCAATTTACCGTCACGGCCTTTGATAGCCAGCTCTTTAATACGTTTTTCGAGTTCAGCCATGCTGAGTGCATCCGCATCACGCAGTACCGGCGTGACCAGACCACGCGGTGTCGATACCGCAATACTGATATCGAAATAGTTGTGGTAAACCACATCCGTACCATCAATAGAAGCATTCACTTCCGGATAGCGTTTCAGTGCTTCAACCACAGCTTTCACATAGAAAGACATAAAGCCCAGACGCACACCGTGGCGTTTTTCAAACGCTTCGCCGTACAGCTTACGCATTTCCTGAATCGGCTTCATGTTAACTTCGTTAAACGTCGTCAACATCGCCGTGTTGTTTTTCGCTTCCAGCAGACGTTCAGCCACGCGCTTACGCAGGCGAGTCATTGGAACACGTTTTTCGCTGCGGTGTGGCAACAAGGAATCCTGAGCAGAAAGAGAAAGTGGAAGTGCAGTTCCTGCTGATTTGCTATCCGCTTTTTCGTTATCAGCCAGATGTTTTTCCACGTCTTCGCGGACAATACGCCCACCAACACCACTACCTTTAATCGCTTTGGCATCAAGATCATGTTCTGCAATCAGACGGCGAACCGCCGGGCTGAGTGCGTCATTGCTCTCTTCTTCCAAACCCGCAGTCTGGCGTTTAGCCAAAGTTGCTTCCGTTTTTTCTTTTACTTCTGTCTGCTTACCCGTGCTATCGCCCAAACGGATACGACCAAGAAGCTGACTGGACAGAACGGTTGCATCTTTCACTTCCAAAATGGCTTCTAAAACACCGGCTTCACTGGCAGGCACTTCCAGTACCACTTTATCCGTTTCGATTTCAACCAGCACTTCATCACGTTCAACACGGTCACCCTCTTTTTTGTGCCAGACTGCAACAGTGGCATCAGCAACAGACTCGGGCAAAACAGGAACCAGAATATCTACGCTACTCATTTTCTATCCTTATTTATTCAACGTTCAGTGCGTCATTAACCAGCTCTTGCTGCTGCTGCTGGTGAACTGACGTATATCCAACTGCCGGGGAAGCAGACGCAGGACGACCTGCATAACGTAAAGAAGCCCCGAACGGGATCACTTCACGGAAGTTATGCTGACTGCAATACCAGGCCCCTTGGTTTAACGGCTCTTCCTGGCACCAGACAAAATCGTGTACATGAGCATACTGCTCCAATGCTGATTGAACATCCTGATGAGGGAACGGATACAGTTGTTCAACACGCACGATAGCGACATCAGTTTGTTCGTTCTTACGGCGTTGCTCCAACAGGTCGTAGTAAACTTTACCTGAACAGAGTACAACCCGTTTAATACCTTTAGGATCCAGCGTATCAGCCTCACCGATAACTGTCTGGAATTTACCGTTAGCCAATTCATCCAAGCTGGAAACCGCTAATGGATGACGCAACAGTGACTTCGGTGACATAACAATCAATGGACGACGCATACCGCGCAGAGCCTGACGGCGAAGCATGTGGTAGACCTGAGCCGGTGTTGACGGTACGCAAACTTGCATGTTCTGTTCTGCACACAGTTGCAGATAGCGTTCCAGGCGGGCTGAAGAGTGTTCAGGCCCCTGCCCTTCATAACCATGCGGCAACAACATAACCAGACCGCACATACGGCCCCATTTCTGCTCACCGGAGCTGATGAACTGGTCAATAACAACCTGTGCGCCGTTAGCGAAATCACCAAACTGCGCTTCCCAGATGGTCAGAGCACGGGGCTCTGTTGTTGCATAACCATATTCAAACGCCAGAACAGCTTCTTCCGATAGAACAGAATCCCATACATCGAACACACCCTGACCGTTATGAACGTTCGCCAGAGGCACATACACAGAACCATTAGTCTGATTATGAATAACAGCATGACGATGGAAGAAAGTACCACGGCCCGCATCCTCACCAGACAAACGCACCGCAACACCTTCATCAACTAAAGTCGCATAGGCTAAAGTTTCTGCACCACCCCAATCAAACAATTTATCACCGTTAGCCATCTCTGCACGGTCATTATAAATTTTCGCTACGCGGGAGTGCATTACCACTTCTGCCGGGACAGAGCTGATACGTCTGCCCAGATCCTGCAAACGCTTAATATCGACTATATGTGGATATTCTTCATCCCAATCGTGATTAAGATAAGGCTCCCATGTAAATGAGTGCAGCCCCATTGAACGCCACTCTTCAACTACACAGTCACCACGGTCGAGGGCATCACGATACAGATTCACCATCTCAGTCACATCATCGACTGATATCAATTTCTCAGCAACCAGCTTGTCAGCGTAGATTTGACGTGGCGTTGGGTGTTTCTTAATTTTCTGATACATCATTGGCTGAGTCGCACTTGGCTCATCAGCTTCGTTATGACCATGACGGCGATAACATACCAGATCGATCATCACGTCACGTTTAAAGGCATTACGGAAATCCAGAGCCAGACGGGTAACAAATGCCACCGCTTCGGGATCGTCTGCATTAACGTGGAAAATCGGCGTTTGTACCATTTTAATGATATCGGTACAGTATTGTGTTGAACGGGCATCTTTCGGATTAGACGTGGTGAAACCAATCTGGTTGTTGATAACAATACGAATCGTACCTCCCACCTCATAACCACGGGCCTGAGACATATTCAGGGTTTCCTGCACAACGCCCTGACCGGTAACGGCAGCATCACCGTGGATAGTGATTGGCAACACCATATTGCTGCGGCCTTCATCCAGACGATCACGGCGGGCACGTACTGAACCAATAACCACAGGGCTGACAATTTCAAGGTGAGATGGGTTAAATGCCAATGCCAAATGAACTTTAGCGCCCTCGGTGGCAAAATCAGATGAGAAACCTTGATGGTATTTCACGTCGCCGGTACCAAGGTGCTCTTTATGCTTACCGGCAAACTCATCGAACAGATCCGCCGGTTTTTTGCCCAAGATATTAACCAGAACGTTGAGGCGACCACGATGAGCCATCCCCATCACAACTTCCCGTGTATCGTTCTTACCCGCATGACGGATAAGATCCTTCAACATGGGGATCAATGCATCACCACCTTCAAGAGAGAAACGTTTCGCTCCCGGAAACTTCGCGCCCAGATAACGTTCCAAACCTTCAGCCGCCGTCAGTTCCGCCAGAAAACGCTGTTTTTCCTCTGCGCTGAACTGGGAGCTGACGGTAACAGATTCCAGACGCTGCTGAATCCAACGTTTTTCTTCCGTATTGGTGATATGCATGTATTCAGCGCCAATAGAACCGCAATAAGTGTGGTTCAGTGCTTCATACAAATCTGCCAATTTCATCGTTTCTTTACCGAGAGCAAAAGAACCGACATTAAATGTCTCGGCAAAATCGGCTTCCGTCAGATTATGGAAAGCAGGATCTAAATCAGGAACACTATCCTGCTTCCATAATCCCAACGGATCAAGATTGGCATTTTGATGGCCGCGGAAACGGAATGCGTTGATGAGCTGCAAAACCTTGACTTGTTTTGCATCCATTGCCGGATCGCTGACAGAGGAGTGATAACGCGTAGTATCTTTCGCAAGGCGGCGGAAGTAATCACGCGTCTGCGAGTGGAGTTGTTCACCGCTTAATCCCGCATCCGGCAATTGTTGGAAAATTTCTCTCCAACTTGCATCAACAGAGTTTGGATCGGTTATATAGTCTTCATAGACTTGCTCTATGTAAGACTGGTTTGAACCAGCCAGGAAGCTTGAATCCAGCCAGTCCTTCATTGCGCCGTTCTGCATTGTGATCCCTTAAGCTTTAAAAGCTTTAGTTTTCGCCGTGGTTAACTATCACCGCTTAAATGCGGTGTCGATAAAAGGTTCATTTGGACGTGCTTTATGCATGTTCTCTTTGGGTTTCGGAACCCTTCAAGGAACCTTTAAAAACCGTTAAATGGTTTTTAAAAGTTCCTTGCCTCAAAGCTTTTGTCATCATTAGCAGTTGGCAACTCATCATTCTCAATTCTTTGTGCCCTCCGCAGCGAAAACTGCGCGGAGGGCAGGCCAATTACGCGCTATGTTTTAACAACATAGACTTAATATGACCAATCGCTTTTGTTGGATTTAACCCTTTAGGGCACACACTAACGCAATTCATGATGCTATGGCAGCGGAAAACACTGAAAGCATCATTTAGCTTATCTAACCGTGCATCGGTTTCCGTATCTCGACTGTCGATCAGGAAGCGATATGCTGCCAGCAAACCCGCAGGCCCGATAAATTTGTCTGGATTCCACCAGAATGACGGACAAGAAGTTGAACAACATGCACACAGAATACATTCGTACAGGCCATCCAGTTTTTCCCTTTGTGCCGGTGACTGTAAATGCTCACGCGCTGGCGGGTTTTTACCGTCATTCAGCAAATATGGGCGAATCTTCTCATATTGCGCATAGAATTGCCCCATATCCACAACCAAATCACGGATAACCGGCAAACCGGGCAGCGGACGGATCACAATCTTCTTACTGCCACGCCGTAAAGCCGAAACCGGTGTAATACAGGCCAGGCCATTTTTACCATTCATGTTGAGGCCGTCGGAACCACAAACCCCTTCACGGCAAGAACGACGGAAAGAGAGGGTTGGATCCTGCTCTTTAAGCTGAATTAACGCATCCAGCAACATCATGTCACGCCCATCTTTTGCTTCCAGCGTGTAATCCTGCATATGAGGCGCGCTATCAACATCCGGATTGTAACGATAAATCGAAAATTCAAGTTTCATAATCTATTCCTTCGCAACTGGATCATCAGCAACTCATTAGTAAGTACGCGCTTTCGGCGGGAATGCTTCACGCAGTTTTGGCTGCATGTTGACATCACGACGCGTCATGGTCTCAGTTTGCGGCAGATAGAGGGTATGGCATAACCAGTTTGCATCATCACGATCAGGATAGTCGAAACGGCTATGAGCACCACGGCTCTCAGTACGGAAGTTAGCGGCAACCGCCGTAGAAAACGCCGTTTCCATCAGGTTATCAAGTTCCAGACACTCAATTCTCTGGGTATTGAACTCTGAGGAAGTATCATCCAAACGCGCACTTTTCAGACGTTCACGGATAACTTTCAGCTCTTCCAAGCCCTTCGCCATGGCATCACCTTCACGGAATACCGAGAAGTTATTCTGCATACACGCCTGCAAATCTTTACGAATTTCCACCGGATCTTCGCCAGTACGCGTGCTATCCCAACGGTTCAGACGTTGCAGTGATTGCTCAATATCAGATTCACTGGCTTCGCGGCTGGTACCCTGCTCCATCAGCGACTCTTTCAGATGTAAACCGGCAGAACGGCCAAACACCACCAAATCCAGCAGAGAGTTCCCCCCCAGACGGTTTGCACCGTGAACCGATACGCAGGCAATTTCACCAACAGCGAACAAGCCCGGAATAACCACATCTTCACCTTTCTCGTTCACAGCCAGCGCCTGACCGGTCACTTTCGTTGGGATACCGCCCATCATATAGTGGCAGGTTGGAATAACCGGAATCGGCTCTTTTACCGGATCAACGTGGGCAAAAGTACGGGACAGTTCAAGAATGCCCGGCAGACGAGATTCCAACACCTCTTTACCCAAATGATCCAGTTTCAACTTGGCATGCGGCCCCCAAGGACCATCACAACCACGGCCTTCGCGGATTTCGATCATGATGGAACGGGCCACCACATCACGACCAGCCAGGTCTTTGGCATTTGGCGCGTAACGCTCCATAAAGCGCTCGCCATCTTTATTCAGCAAATAACCGCCTTCACCACGGCAACCTTCTGTTACCAAAACCCCAGCTCCCGCGATACCGGTCGGGTGGAATTGCCACATTTCCATATCCTGCACAGGTACACCAGCACGCAGTGCCATACCTACACCGTCACCGGTATTAATGTGGGCGTTGGTTGTGGATTGATAAATACGGCCTGCACCACCGGTCGCCAAAATCGTCGCCTTCGCTTTGAAATAAACAACTTCACCGGTTTCAATCGAGATAGCCGTACAACCCACAATGCTGCCATCCTGGTTTTTAACCAGGTCCAACGAATACCATTCAGAAAAAATAGTGGTGTGATTTTTTAAGTTCTGCTGATACAGGGTATGCAACAATGCATGACCGGTACGGTCTGCGGCTGCGGCAGTACGAGCGGCCTGTTCACCACCAAAGTTTTTTGACTGGCCACCGAATGGGCGCTGATAAACACGGCCGTCATCCAAACGAGAAAATGGCAATCCCATGTGTTCCAGCTCCAGAATCGCTTCCGGGCCAGTTTTACACATGTATTCAATCGCATCCTGGTCACCGATATAGTCGGAACCTTTTACCGTGTCATACATGTGCCACTCCCAGTTATCTTCATGAGAGTTGCCCAGTGCAACGGTGATACCACCTTGCGCAGATACAGTATGAGAACGGGTTGGGAATACTTTGGAAATCAAAGCACAGGATAATCCCATTTGTGAAATTTGCAGCGCGGCACGCATACCCGCACCACCCGCGCCAATAACGACCGCGTCAAACTCTCTTACCGGCAGTTTCATCTATACACCCCACACCACAATTGTTCCGTAAATCAAGTAAGCCATCAGTGCAACGATAATCGCCAATTGCAACACCAAGCGCAGCGCCAGTGGCTTTACATAATCAGTCAGTACTTGCCACATCCCAATCCAGGCGTGAGCCAGGATGGAAAACAGTGCCAGCACGGTGAAGACTTTAGTGATGGATGAGGAGAAGAAACCCCGCCAGACTTCATAAGTGATATCCGACGTTATCGCGACAAAGCCCAACATATAGAGAACATATAAAACAATAATGATTGCGGACGCGCGCAATAATAACCAATCATGGATACCCGTGCGACCCAATGCAGAAGCGTTACTTACCATACCAGTACTCCAGCCAGAATCGACAGAATCACAGCAATCCCGATTGCCACTTTGGCAGAGAGACTACCAACCACCAAATTTTCTTCCAAATAGCCGAAATCCATCAACATATGACGGATACCACCACTGATATGGTAAGCCAGTGCGGTCAGAATACCCCACACGATAAACTTGGCAAAAAATCCCGTCATAATATCGGCGGCTTGCTGAAACCCTTCTTGCGAGGAGAGAGACATCCCTAACAACCAGAGGAGAATTCCTACTGCTATGAAAGTAATGACGCCAGAGACACGGTGCAAGATCGAGGCTATTGCAGAGACTGGAAAGTGTATCGTCTGCAAATCAAGGTTGACAGGTCTTTGTTTTTTCACAATTTTGCCCACACAGCTCTTTTATTATTTTCCTTCCTCCGGACCTGGGCGGAAATCAGACAGCGATAATGGGATACAAAGACACAACATTTAATCAAATGAGAGATCCTCATGTTAAAAAATGTCGTGATTTTTTAGTTACGCTGGGTGCTCCTACAGCAGGATAATCCGGAGACCTGGCGGCAGTATAGGTGCTTCACATTATTATTACAATTCCAACACAATATGATTAGCTACATTTCCACTGAACAGTGATTGAGATCACGATTCAAACATATTGCACAAAATTAATTATCTTGTTTGACAAACTTTAAACATTTATCTTACATATATGCTTGAAAGTACTTTTGAGATTGATTTCTGATAAGAGGAAAAACTTCACTAAAAGCTAAAGTTATGTAACTGTGTAGTCCACACAAATCATAATTTTTTTTGTAGTCATGCATAAAACATAACACTCAAAAACTCGCTAACAATCTGAAAACCATTGTCGTCCGGGGTAAGATTTCAGCCTTAAATGTGATATTGGCCTGATTTCAAATTGTCTCCGGGAACACAGTGCCAGGGAGCACAGTATAAAAACCTATTCCACTGGGCATTATTGGTGTAGGCCATTCTTGTCAATAAATGGAGGGCACAGATCGCGCGCAGCAACCGGAATATGCACGCAGTCTGTAACAAGCGATTCACTAACAAATCGCTCACCGGCGCGGGCCATACCAAAGTGCGTTCAAAAGTTATCGCTTTTGTCAGAGCACTCTCCAGACCCGTTTATGACCACAAAGAATGGTCAATAAAATAGCCTGATGAGATAGACCCTATACTGTATCTTTCCGCCGTGGTTGTTAAGAGTTATAAAAATGAAAGCGCTAAGGAGACTGTAATGGCAGATAACAAAGCAACTCTAACCCCCCCAAATGGTACAGTTGCTATTGAATTGGACGTGCTAACCCCGACCCTTGGGTCTCAAGTCATCGACGTTCGTACTCTTGGCTCCAAAGGTTTTTATACCTACGACCCTGGTTTTACTTCCACAGCATCTTGTGAATCCAAGATCACCTATATTGATGGTAATGAAGGCGTATTGCTTCACCGTGGTTTCCCTATCAACCAGCTGGCGACAAAATCCACTTATCTGGAAGTTTGCTATATCCTGCTTTATGGCGAAACACCAACACAAGAGCAGTTTGATAAATTCAAAAAAACCGTTACCCGCCATACCATGATCCATGAACAGATCCACCGTCTGTTCAACGGCTTCCGCCGTGATTCTCATCCAATGGCAGTACTGTGTGGCGTCACCGGCGCTCTGGCAGCTTTCTACCACGATGCCCTTGATGTGAACAACCCGCTTCATCGTGATATTACCGCGTACCGCCTGCTGTCCAAAATGCCGACAGTGGCTGCAATGTGCTACAAATATTCTATTGGTCAACCGTTCGTTTATCCCCGCAATGACCTCTCCTATGCCGGCAATTTCCTGCATATGATGTTCTCCACCCCATGCGAAGAATATAGAGTGAACCCAGTGCTGGAACGTGCCATGGATCGCATCCTGATCCTGCATGCCGACCACGAACAGAACGCCTCTACCTCAACAGTACGTACCGCAGGTTCTTCCGGGGCTAACCCATTTGCCTGTATCGCCGCAGGTATCGCTTCCCTTTGGGGGCCTGCGCATGGCGGTGCAAACGAAGCTTGTCTGCGTATGCTGGAAGAAATTCAGTCAGTTGAACATATTCCTGAATTTATTGAACGCGCTAAAGATAAGAACGACGCTTTCCGCCTGATGGGATTTGGTCATCGTGTTTACAAAAACTATGATCCTCGCGCAACAGTCATGCGTGAAACCTGCCATGAAGTACTGGATGAACTCGGCCTGAATGATAGCCTGCTGGAAGTTGCAATGGAGCTTGAGAGAATTGCTCTGCACGACCCATATTTTATTGAGAAGAAACTGTATCCGAACGTAGATTTCTACTCAGGCATTATTCTGAAAGCCATGGGTATTCCATCCACCATGTTCACTGTTATTTTTGCCATTGCCCGCACCATCGGCTGGATAGCCCATTGGAACGAAATGCATGATGACGGTGTGAAAATCGCCCGTCCTCGTCAACTCTACACCGGCTACACTCAACGTGATTTCCAAAGCCAGTTGAAAAAATAATAACAAAATCCGATCACGATTAAGGGCAAAGCTCTAACTTTATAGTTAGGGCTTTGAGCTAGACATTAACTGAGTACCGACGAGATCCAGATCG
The DNA here is from genome assembly GCF_042879375.1 of Photorhabdus sp. RM323S. Taxonomy (NCBI): domain Bacteria; kingdom Pseudomonadati; phylum Pseudomonadota; class Gammaproteobacteria; order Enterobacterales; family Morganellaceae; genus Photorhabdus; species Photorhabdus sp. RM323S. The sequence goes on along the minus strand of NZ_JBHFKZ010000058.1, from coordinate 8,142 downwards.
TAGCCTGCTGAAATCCGCATTATTTGTAGTATCTTTATATTGCTTTGATATTTACCTGCGTCAGTTTTCAAACGTGATTTGATTGTTTAGTGGTGTGTTTAAATAGAAAGTTTTTAACTTTTTAAAAAGAGATTTATTTTAGCATATAAATGGCATGTAATTCAGCCAATATCATTTTGAAAATGATTAGGGTTATCAGAATAAAATCGTTTACTTATTAAAATAGACTCGCCATCTGATTTTAGATTTTCACTTAACCTCATCCACCCGTATCTATTTAAATTATGCTTAAATAAATCGGTTAATTCATTTAATAACGTTTTATTACATCAACAATATTGAAAAGTCTGGCTAATTCATTTGCCAGAAAGGTTATAATGATTAAACAGGTATTTAAGCGTTAAATCACATTAATGGTATAAAAAGAGGCATGATTTAAATAAAACCGTAGAAAAGCAATGCTATTGGACGAGGTAAAGTAGTATAAAACAAGTTTAAATTACAGTCTCTAAATGATTTATTTGCGGCTTTTGTTATTCGGGTTTTTTATAAACGATTATTTAACTGGCTGATAAAAAAGTTTAATCTCCAGTTGAAAACGTTATTAAATAGCTTTTCATAATACCGATACACCTATGCATTTTGTTTTCTTCTTGAACAATATTGGTTCTATAGCCTATCTCACTGTTTCCACGGGCCGTTTAGATGAAAAGGCTGTATGTCTTGGTACACAAAGGCTGGTTGGAAGTGAAGCATAAGCTTTAATAAAGCCAATTCTTTTCTAATTTTTTATCGCTATTTTACTGGCAATTCCAAGCAGTTTTTATAAATTCTCTATCTTCATAAATCAACGCGTAAATAGCCTGATGGTATAAAGATACTATTTTATGTTTTTTAGGATGATAGTTCTTCTCGCTGATTTATTTTCGATTTTCTGTTAATGGTTAATGGAATTCAATTAAATTAACGTTCTTTTTAAAACGGCACTTATAGTTAAATCCGACTTTTATATAAAAGCTTTAATATCTCTGTTTTTATGCTTTTAAATGGTCATGCCAAGACTGTTAAATGTAAAATAATCGGAGGATAGCATTTCACCAAAAAAAGCAACTTGCCGATCGCCTAAAAAGGAAAAACAAGTCAAAGGAGAAGGAGAAGGAGAAGGAGAATAATGTTAAAAAGAGGCTGCTTAATCTCGTCTTTTATCGATTCCATTTCTTAATGAATTTCAAATAGGATACAGTCAGTCAATTAGTTATAACAATACCTGTTCTATATCGAGTGATTTTACTGGTTAATATTAAAATGAATTCCTTCTGGGTAAGTAGTTACTCTCTTCCCAGCCTCAGGTTTCCTTTCTGTGCTCTGATTAGGCTGTTTATTCTTTCCAATAATGGAAGCAACGGAAACCTTACCACAGATAGCACCACCAATACCGGCAGATTCTACCGCTTCTTTGGCTATCAGTGCACCTTTTTCCAAGGCGGTCAGGGCGTTATATAACAGCCCTAAATCGTTCTGGTTTTCTGTCGTCACAAATTGGCTAAGACGATGAGCATCTTCTTCCGACAAGCCAAACATCCATCTCAGGCCACTAACAGCATCGGCTGTTTTTATCCTCCCTTCCAATTCGGCTTGGTAGGTCAGTGTACATAATCCGTCAGACAACATTTCTACTCGTTGCGCAGCGCTCAGTTCTCCGTATTTGTTCCAGATGGCTTCGGTAGAAGCACCTTGCTTATTGGCCTCTTGAAGTTCTCTGGTCAGATTGTAAACACTCATGAAATGCAGGTAATTGAAGAGGATAACGATTCCCCCGACATTAGCACCACTGTTATCGCCGCCAGATTTGTGACCAATTTTTGCTGAGTAGGTAAGTAGTAACCAGAGGATAAAGAAACCCCAGCCAAATTCTGCCTCTTAACCAAGAGATTGGATTGAGAGGCAAGTATAGGGCTGGGGCTATCAATATTAGCTTTGGTAATCCTCATATTCCCAGGCAAAGACACGAGATAGTTTTTGTGCTATCTCCATCCAATCTTGCCCCTTGCACTGATCGATATAGTTTGTAATGGTCTTTTTAATTTCATCCAAATTATACTCACGTACCAGAAGTGTATGACGTATCAACTCAGGTTCCCATTTATGCTTACACAGCCATTCGGGGGTGCAGATAAGAACCTGATAATCATGCCCGCCTGAGTTATCATCTGGCCCAATACAAAGGTTTACCCATAACCCAAAAGAGTCTTCTTCAGGCTGATAATTATCCAAACTAAAATCAGCCGAATTAACTCCCATTAATTTTAATTGACCTTTCATTTTGTTACATCCAGATGCCCATTACTTACTCTTTTACCATCTTTTAATATTTCAAAGTTAGCCTGTACACCAGTATTAGTAAACTCTGCCGGAGTATTTGGTTTTTCTTTGGGAAAACGGTAAACACGAGTACCATCAGCACTAACTAATCCAGTTCCATCACTGATTGGCCTCGCACCATCACCAACCCAAATTTTACCCAACCGATCAGCTTCTTCACGACTTCCATTTCCTATACCAAAGTTAACCTTACCATTGTCCCCTTTAATCGCAGCTGCTAGCCTTGAATCCTGCGAAGCAATGTTGTGCAAATTTTGTTTTGCCAAGTTATGTTTCAATTTTGGATAAGTTGCCGAGTTATATGCAGAGATTTCATCACTGACTTTATTAATCAGTTTAGACGCTTTTCCAACATCCCCATTCTTTAGTGCTTTCTCTGCCGCTTTAATCGTCTTCCCTGCGGCATCACCTGCACCGGGAATAATGGCTATCGCGGCTACCAGATAATCTAATGCGCTTTCAGCCTCTACAAAGCCTTTAATATCCCCGATAACAGGTACGAAGTCAGTACCAAAGCTGATAATCTCTCCGGCTTGCTTACACGCCTCCGGTGACTGCTGACAAAAGGCTCTCTTTTTCTCCTCGTAAGCTTTGATTGTACCCCGTCTTTCTTTCTCAGCCGCAGACAGAAGGTGTGCCAGCGAATTATAGACAATAACGATTTCCCCGGCACTAGCACCACTGTTAGCGCCAGCAGCGCTATTAGTTGCAATCGCACCGGCCACGCCGCCGATAATTTTACCGCCAGCCTGAATGCTCATTGGGTCGCTGAACGTTTTATCCAGCGTGATTGCTGCCAGTTCTGCTGCCAACGCACCCGCCGCAGCCCCTTTGGCATTGCCTCCACCCATTTCGGCGGCCAGAGCGGATACCGCAGCATGGCTAATCGCTTTACCCGGCACACCAAGAATTTGGCCGTTATTGCCAATCAGATTGGCCCCTTCCGCATTCATCTGGCTGCCAATATTAGACAGCAAAGCCGTGGTGAAATTGTCTTTAAAACTGCCGCCATTAATCGTAGTCCCCAGACTGGCACCGATAATGGACTGGCCCGCAACCCGTTGAGCCACTTTGCTCCAATCGCCGTTGCTCAGGGAAGGTAATGTTGCCTTTGATGGTTCCAGTTTTGCGCCATTCGCTGCGTTATCCATATTGAGTGGTTTTACTGCCCGAATTTGCATCAGATCGCTGAAAGTTTTATCCAGTGTTATTGCCGCCAGTTTTCTTAATAATTTTGGCTGATAAGTCAGTAGTAACGAGCAGATAAATAAACCCCAGCAGTGGTGGCTGGGGTTATGAGTTATTTTTGGGATGGATAATTGTAATGATCAGGTATTTTGTAATCTTCCGGAATTTTGGGCCAAGAATCCTGACTATTTATTAATACGACATCATCAATAAGATCTCCATATAGATTAGACAAATTCAATGATGCAATCCGAACTCTTGTTAATGCGCATTGAATAGCTATTGGATCATTCTCTTCAATGGTTCTATTAAGTAACGCTGTCGCCTGCTCAAAATCATAAATATATTCTTCATATTTTTCGATAATATCTGAATTTATATTTAGCTCAGCTTGGATATTTTTCCTAAGTGAGAGCAAATTAAGACAATAGCTAAGCTTGTTCATAGTTTCCATCATTTTAATTTTCTCCCTTCAGCAGCTTTAGTTTTAGCCTCATTAATTGAACCATCTAAGTTAAGCACAACTCTAAAATTTCCTTTTTTATCAAAAATTTCAAGATGATTCTTATGATCGCCATCTAAGTAAATCTGATCACCTTTTTTGATATATTTATCAATGTCATCTTTTGCAGAGTAAACACTCTGCCCATCATATATTTTGCTGGTTTTTTGTGTATTTCCTTTGATTTGGCTCCCAAAACCTGGTTGTTTCAGGAATTCATTCATATTACCAACAGCACCTTTATTCGGCTGATAAGGTTGTTTATTCTTCCCAACAATCGAAGCAACTGAAACCTTACTACCAACTGCACCACCAATACCGGCAGATTCTACCGCTTCTTTGGCTATCAGTGCACCTTTTTCCCAGGCGGGCAATGAATTATATAACAGCCCTAAATCGTTCTGGTTTTCTGTCGTCACAAACTGGCTAAGACGATGAGCATCTTCTTCCGACAAGCTAAACATCCATCTCAGGCCACTAACGGCATCGGCTGTTTTTATCCCCCCTTCCATTTCGGCTTGGTAGGTTAGCGTACATAACCCACCGCTCCCGGCACAGTCAGACAACATTTCTGCTCGTTGTGCAGCGCTGAGTTCTCCGTATTTGTTCCAGATGGCTTCGGTAGAGGTACCCTGCTTATTGGCCTCTTGAAGTTCTCTGGTCAGATTGCAGGTATTAGTGTAGAACTTAAAAGAGAGAATTGTGGATTATTTCACTGATAAATAAGTGATAATCAGTAAATAAGTCAACCCCAACCAAGGTTGGGGCTATATAGATATTATAATGATGTATAATATTTTTTTATATTAGCAATTATTTCTTTAACTTCATTCCTATGAAGTTTTATTTCATAAAAATTCGGGTTAGGAATATCTTCCCAATAACCACGACCATTATTATCATATCTCAAAATACGTCGTTTTGCTCCTATGATTCTAACAATATCATTATAAGAAACAGCAAATACAGAACTACCAAAGTCATCAATATTCTCTGTCGAAGCTTTATAAATATATGATGATTCAAAATTCTCAGGTATATCACTGTTACTATCAACCAGATTAGGAGATATCATACCTAACATTGTGTTAAATGCTTCTTTGATTTCTTTATCAAATACATCTTTATTTTCAGGAAAAGAAACCAATGCATTTCTATTATCTAAAGAAAAAACATCCACATTTAATGTTGCGGTGGTTAATTCATCAGGGAACATTTTTCCATTAATATAAAAATGGAATAATCCATTTTTGAATGAACTATCACTCCAATAAGGAATATATTCTACTAATATCGCAAAGCGATATGGATCACCGAAAATCATAGTTTCTACCTCCATTTACCAGGTAAGCCAAAACTTTTCTTCACATCATTAGGAATTTCTTGTCTATCTAATGGTTTTTTTTGATCCCCAGTACTACCAGACCAATGCCATGTACCATCATTGCTGTAAGAAAAGCGATGAACATTTCTTTCAGAATCAAAGGAATATCTTTGCTTTTCTTTAGAGGTAGAAGAAATAGAGTGATTAAATAAATCCACTGAGTTTTTAGGTTCAATTCCTGCATTAGGTCGATTACCTTGCTGACCAAGAGTGTGTTTGGGATTCGATTTATAAGTCAGCCCATTAGAAGCGACCATTGGTTTTGGTACGGGTATTGCACTCCCTTTATGTTTCCCAACAATCGAAGCAACTGAAACCTTACTACCAACTGCACCACCAATACCGGCAGATTCTACCGCTTCTTTGGCTATCAGTGCACCTTTTTCCCAGGCGGGCAATGAATTATATAACAGCCCTAAATCGTTCTGGTTTTCTGTCGTCACAAACTGGCTAAGACGATGAGCATCTTCTTCCGACAAGCTAAACATCCATCTCAGGCCACTAACGGCATCGGCTGTTTTTATCCCCCCTTCCATTTCGGCTTGGTAGGTTAGCGTACATAACCCACCACTCCCGGCACAGTCAGACAACATTTCTGCCCGTTGTGCAGCACTCAGTGCTCCGTATTTGTTCCAGATGGCTTCGGTAGAGGCACCTTGCTTATTGGCTTCTTGAAGTTCTCTGGTCAGATTGTAAACATGCATGGAATGCAGGTGATTGAAGAGGATCACGATTTCACCGGCACTAGCACCACTGTTAGCGCCTTCTACGCGATTAGTTGCAATCGCACCGGCAACGCCGCCGATAATTTTACCGCCAGCCTGAATGCTCATTGGGTCGCTGAACGTTTTATCCAGCGTGATTGCTGCCAGTTCTGCTGCCAACGCACCCGCCGCCGCCCCTTTTGCATTGCCACCACCTATCTCGGCGGCCAGAGCGGATACCGCAGCATGGCTAATCGCTTTACCCGGCACACCAAGAATTTGGCCGTTATTGCCAATCAGATTGGCCCCTTCCGCATTCATCTGGCTACCAATATTAGACAGCAAAGCCGTGGTGAAATTGTCTTTAAAACTGCCGCCATTAATCGTTGTCCCCAGACTGGCACTGATAATGGACTGGCCTGCAACCCGTTGAGCCACTTTGCTCCAGTCGCCGTTGCTCAGGGAAGGTAATGTTGCCTTTGATGGATCCAGTTTTGCGCCATTCGCCGCGTTATCCCATCCCATCACCGTGTCAAAACCCGCCAGTGCGCCGCCCATTGCCATGGATGTGAAGATGGATTTAACCGTATCGCTGCTGCCCATGGCCTTTAAGGTTTTGGACAGGTCACCCTGATTATCCACCAGAGTGACCGCCGCCTGAGAGGCCAGCGCCGCCATGCCAGAAGCTGTCGCACCATAAGCCATTGATCCCACAGTAGCCGCAGTGCTGGCGGTTGCCCCCGCAGCCGTCGCCGCTGAACCAGCCGTGCCTGCGGCTGAACCAGCCACAGAAGCCGTTATGCCTGCACCTGCCGTCACGGTAGCCACGGCAATCGCTATCACCGCCGAAACCACCGGGTTCAGGTGCTGGCTTTTATAATCCCAGCTGTCATATGCATCGTTGACTAAGCTCCATTGCACATCCTGACGTTCACTCAGTCCTTTCAACCAGGCGGTTTCCGGGGTATTACCAAAGACGGAGAGGGCATTGTGTAATGACTGACCATTTTTAGCTTTAATATCCGCGCTGACCCCGTTAGCGGCTTCGACGGTGAGTTTTCCACCGAGATGAATAGCAGGAAGCACCCAGGTATTTTCGGTGTAACCTTTATCTGTCTGCGTGATATAAAAGCCTTTGGAATGGGTAATCGTTTGCGCAAAAGTGCTGTTTTTTACCGCTTTGAAATTAACCTGACCGTGCGTACTGGTCAGTTTAGCATGTTGATTGGTGGTGATTTTGCTGGCTTCATAGGTGCTGTCATCCCGGCTTAACAGGTTAATATCGCCGCCGGCGGTAAATTCAGTGACTTTGTTCGTGACATCATGACGGGTGCGTGTGGTGGTTTTCTTTCTGCCATACCACCGGCGTTTGGTCTCTGTTTTCTCATAGTGGCTGGACTCTTCCATCGCCTGAGCGTACAGGTAGCCGCCTTGTGCCGCGACATCCATTGCCCCTTTGGCCGCCAGTTTAGTGGTCTGGAAAAGGATACTGCCGTTTGAGATAAGCGTGAGTATGCCGCCACTGGTCAATTCGGTGCCTTGCTGGCTCACTGATTTGGTGAATTCCCTGCCGTTTTCTCGGTAGATGTGATTTTGCACCGATTCAAAACGCAGATTACAGCCGGAGGAGAGCGTGACATCACCGTCAGAAGTCAATTGAGTCCCCGCAGTGGTGATCGCGCCATTTGCTGCCATCGTCAGTTTTTTATCACCCCGGACTTGAGCAATAATATGTCGGTCATCCTTGTTGTTATCATTAGCCTGATTAATTGCAGAATAAGCCAGGGCAGGTAATGTAATATTTCTTCCAGCGGATAATAATGTATTGCCGCTAGCCTGTATCTGAACGGCTTTCCCGTTAATATCACCGCCACTTATCAGGCTGATATTATTCTTTGCTGTGATTCTGCTACCTAATACCAGTGAACGTGAAGGTGGAATATAATAACTCGATAAAAAGATGCCCTCTAGTTTATGAAAAA
>NZ_JBHFKZ010000057.1:0-35152 GCF_042879375.1 Photorhabdus sp. RM323S | reverse complement strand
GTAGCTGCCCGTGCTCAAGGGAGAGTTGGAGGAAGACCAGTGTCACTGTCAGCTGAAGATAAGCAACAAGCTATAAGACTACTAGCTAATGGTCACACACGTAAACAGCTATCACTGATTTATAATACGTCACTGTCTACTGTGTATAAGTATTTGCCTGTTAGAAATTAAAACAGCTTTACTTATTGATCCTATCGATCCAGTCAGCAAACCACTGCATCATCTCTCGACGTGTATCTAAGTATTTCGCGTGATTATATATTCCGCGAGTTCCGCCACCGCTCGCGTGTGCTAGTTGGGCTTCGATTGCGTCTTTGTTCCAGTGTTTTTCATTTAGGACCGTACTAAACTGATGTCTGAATCCATGGCCGCAGGTTCGTCCTTCATAACCGATTCGCTTGATAACACCAAGAATGGTATTTTCGCTGATTGGTTTTTTCTTATCACTTCTACCGACAAACACTAAATCGTATTGGCCCGTTATGGGCTGTAGAGTTCTAAGTAAATTACTCACCTGCTGAGACATTGGAGCAACGTGCAATCTACGGCCTTTCATTACAGATGGGTCGATAGTTATCAACATGTTTTCAAAGTCAACGTTTTTCCATGTCATCGATCGGAGTTCAATTGTCCGCAGAGCGGTATACTGCAAAATCTGCGTTGCTATTTTTGAGATGATATTACCCCCATAACCGATCAGCGCATTGTTAAAGTCATGTATTTGCTCCATGGGGAGAAATGGGTAGTTCTGCTTGCGATATCCCTTAATTGCATTAACTAAGTCGGGGGCAGGATTATATTTTGCTCTACCTGTAACTATTGCGTATTTGAAAACCTCACCACACCTACGCCTCGCTCTATCAGCCCTCTCCATTGCTCCTCGATCTTCAAATAATCGGATTACTTTCAGTAGAATCATTGGTTCCACTTCTTCCATTTCCATGTGTCCAATTATCGGCAAGATGTCATCTTCAAACATGCGCTTTATATCATCAGCGTATCCAATTGACCACACTTTTGACTTATGTGAGTGCCACTCACTGAATATGTCTGAGAATGAATCCGCATTGTCTATTTTTTCACTCTTCTTTATAATTTGCTTTTGCTCTGATGGATCAATCCCGGTTAACAGCTTCACTTTTGCTTCGGATTGTTTTGCCCTAGCTTCTGTAATGCTTATCTCTGGATATGGACCGATTACAAGAGTCTTTTCTTTTCCATCAAATCTATATCTCATTCTCCATATTTTTTTACCGGTCGGAGGGATAAAGATGAACAGACCGCCTGCATCAGCCATGCGATAAGCTTTGTCCTTTGGCTTTGCAGCGCTTATTTGTTTGACTGTAAGCATGTGGGCATAATTCCGTTGTGTTTTTTAACCATGCCCACAATATGCCCGCAAAAGTTCGTTGTAGTCAATTCATTTTGGTTCTTAACAGTTCACGTTGATTGCATTGAATGCCAGTTTGGAAGGGGATTTTGTTCATGTGGGGTTATGTCTGTTCATACTTGAGTGGCGTCCCCTGCAGGGATCGAACCTGCAATTAGCCCTTAGGAGGGGCTTGTTATATCCATTTAACTAAGGGGACAACATCCGCATTATAACTGTTTTTCTTTCCTAAGATAAGGCGTTATGAACTGTTTGCCTATTTAACAACCACTCAAATTGAGTACCATTCAAGTTGAATTGTCAGTAATATTTATATTACTGATGATCGTCGGTGGGTAATGCACAAATTGATTTGCCGGATCTAAGAAGTTATTACTTGGAGAAATGTATGATGTATCGTTTGGGCGGAATCGCTCTTACAGCCGCATTGCTGGTGGGATGTGCCAGTTCATCTAATACTGTTGAGCAGGGGCGTTCAGACCCTCTGGAAGGTTTTAACCGTACAATGTTCAACTTTAATTATGATGTTCTTGATCCTTATATTCTACGTCCGGTCGCAGTAGTGTGGCACGATTATGTACCAATGCCTGCTCGAAATGGTTTGGGTAATTTTCTAAGTAATCTCGAAGAACCGGCTAGCATGGTAAACAGTTTCTTACGTGGTAACCCATATCAGGGAATGAAACATTTTAATCGTTTTTTCCTGAATACCATTTTTGGGATGGGTGGGTTGATTGATGTCGCAACTATGGCAAACCCTAAGCTGGCAAAAGAAGAGTCAAAACGCTTTGGTAGTACTCTGGGCTATTATGATGTGGGATATGGTCCTTATACTGTATTACCGGGTTATGGCAGTTTCACTCTACGTGATGAAGGGGGAAATTGGGCTGATATGACTTACCCAATGCTGAGTTATCTGAATATCTGGATGTCAGCGGGTAAGTGGATATTTGAAGGTATTGAAACTCGCGCTCGTTTACTGGATTCTGATGGTTTATTGAAAAATTCATCAGATCCATACCTGATGATGCGCGAGGCTTATTTCCAGAACCATAATTTTATGGCAAGTGACGGTAAACTGGAAGCCACGAGAAATCCAAATGCTGAAGCATTACAGGATGAGTTGGACAGTATTGATTGATAGTTATTACCTGGTTTAACTTCGTAAATAAAAAAGGATAGCAGCAAGGCTATCCTTTTTTAGGCGCTACATATTATCAGAATGCGTAGTTGAAGTTCACACCATATAACCAGGCAGAGCCTTTCGCATCAAATTCATATGTGTAAGGCAGACTTTCGACCAATTTCTCTTTGACAGAGACTTTCTGACCATGCATATAAGAAACGCCTACGTCAACAGACATATCTTTGTTAAACGCGTAAGTTGCACCCGCGCTCAACCAAAAACGGTCCTGATCAGGAATAGAGATAGAACGGTTTTCAGCAGGAATCGGGCTATCATCAAAGGCGATGCCAGTACGGAATGTCCAATTGTCATCGTGATAATAAGTTGTACCTAAAGCAATCCGGTAGGCATCTTTAAAACCTTCATGTTTACTGAACAGGACTGAACCGTCTTTATTTTTGGTTCCTTTCAGTTCACTAAACTCACTCCAGCCTGTATATGCCAGGCTATAGTGGATAGCCCATTTAGGTGCTACACGGTTGTAACCGGAAACTTCCCAGATATCTGGCAAATTAAGATTCAACTTACCTCCAATGGTTTGGCCACCGGTGGCAGGTAAATTTATCCCTATTTTTTGTCCCATTGCACCAAGTGCAACAGGTATGTCATTTTTATAATCACCGTCTTTAAATTTAACTTTAACTTTAGAACGGTAAGTTAGGCTGTAGCGGTTATTCTCATCTACTTCATACATGATGCCTGCGTTCCAGCCGTAGCCCCAATCTTTACCTGACAGATTAGCCAGTTCATCTGTTCGTTTGATGAGACCTTTTGGTAGTTTGGGGTTCTGCGCCAAAATGTCTGACAGAGCGCCCGCATGACGGACGATTTTTGCATCCGCATAAACAGCGTTCAGTCCTAAACCAAAGCTGAAGTTATCGTTCAGTCGATAAGCACCGCTTAGGTTGAAGTTCAACGTTGTCAGATCAGTTTTACCACCAATAGGACCTGCTTCATAGTTGTTACTAAAATCAGTAGCCAGACCAAAGTTAGTGGTGACCGAAGTACCAACAAACCATTGATCATCAATCGGCATAATAAAATGCAGATTAGGTATCCAAGCGGTAGGCGCAATATTTTTAGCATTAGTGCTTTTACCCGTCGGCGACTTACCTGTGATATCAACGTCCGGATTGATATAGATGGCACCAATAGAAAACGATGGGCGATCAAACAGAGTCATTGCTGCTGGGTTACGGCTGCCTACAGTCGCGTTATCTGCAACAACTCCTTCCCCGGAAAAAGCTCGGCCCAAAGCCGAAGTAGAAAATTCATTTAACTGGAAACCGGCAGCGCCAGCATTGGATGAAATTATAGCCACTGCAACCGCTAATGCTGAACGGGTGAACAGGTTTTTCTGGTTCATGACCAAAACCCTCTTGTTTATTATTTAACTATGCCACTTACTTAGCTAAGGAGCGCAGGATTGTAGAGTCGGTTTGTCTTGATGACAAATCAGACCAGTCGTGAAGTATAGGTCTGATGACAGTTGGTGTTGCAAGAATGTTTTTAAAATATGGCCAAATTGATATCAAAAACGCGACTCAGTTAACAAAAAAATGATTTTTGATGTTAATAAAAACGTTTAAAAATGACTTTTTGAAATCAAATACCAATGGGATAAATATACTTGTAATAGGGTAGACGCTGGTTTCCCGTGGTCAGAAGGATGAAATATTAAGATAATTTATTAATTTTGGGAGAATTAAAATATGACTGATGTCATAAACCGGTATGGCGCAGAAGAAACCACAGCTTGCTGCTGTGTGGTTGTTTTGAATAAATAGCGGGGTGTTTTACTGAGTCCCTCCTTAATTGTTATTTCTTTTTTACCGCTTGCGAACATGCTCTAGTACTACAGCCGTAGAAACAAAAAATCTGTATTTTTTCTGATGATTACAACACGGAGAAATCGTAATGATTTAATCTTTATCTATGAATATGCCGTTTGTTGAGAAAGAGAATTACGGCTGTAGTACTAGATAGCGTCGTCATGAATTAATTTATATAATAATAACGCCTGATTACACGAATGGATGACTTAACCATGAGCACACCCGCACACCGTCGTCACGATATCTCTGATCGTGTTTGGCATTGACTTGAGCCTCACTTACCAGGACGTCAGGACGCCTGAGGACGTGTCGCTTATGATAATCGACTATTTATTAATGCGGTATTTTGGATTTTACGAACAGGGGCCCCCTGGAGAGATTTACCCCCCGATTATGGCGATTGGAAAAATACGCATCGTCGTTTTTGTCGGTGGCGTGACAAAGGCGTATGGGAAGGATTGCTTGAAGAACTCATCTCTGAACCGGATTTCGAATGGCTGATGATTGACGCCAGTCACATTAAGGTTCATCCCCATGCCGCAGGGGCGGAAGGTGGTAATCAGGATATGGGGCGTACAAAAGGGCTCAATACCAAGATACATCTGGCCGTGGATGTGCATGGTATGCCGGTCAGAGTACTTATTACAAGCGGTCCCACAGCGGATTGCTCACAAGCTGAGGTCTTGATTGAAGGAATAGATGCGGCACATTTATTGGCGGATCGGGGCTATGACAGCAATGCCGTTGTTGAACAAGCAGAAAAACAAGGTATGGAAGCGCAAATTCCCAGCCGTAAAAATCGCAAAGTGAGACGAGAATATGACCGGGAACTCTATCGGCTCAGGCACTTAGTTGAAAATGCTTTCCTGCATCTTAAACGCTGGCGTGGTATAGCGACCCGTTATGCCAAAAATAGTGGCTCATTTCTTGCTGGCGTTCAGATCCGCTGTCTCGCTCTTTGGTTAAGCATTTTATGACGACATTATCTAGTGACAAAGGTAAAGATAAACCTTTTGCTGGTGATCTAAGCAGTGGTGGATTGCTCGCTGTTATGATATGTCCGACTACTATGGGGAGGGGAAGCAAACACAGAAAATGGTGATGGAGGAAGAAAAGTATACATTTGATTTTAATATGACTGTTAATGCGAAACCCGGCTACCAATTCGTCAATATAAACGCAGACTGTACAGTTCCCACCGATAGTTCACCCAACTTTCATCATGATAAGACAATTACATTTATCGATAACTTTGGTAATACCGGTAAATTTGTAGCCAAATTATCTGGTAATAATATGGAGTTTTCTGTCTCGGCCTGAGTGCTTTTGCCATGATTTTTTCCGTACTGTGCCATCGGCACAATACCTGTATTCAACAAAATTCGTGATCATCTTTGTTGCTTAATTAACCTGAGGTTTGCTTAAGAAGGGAACTAAGTGCTTGAGGCACGATCAAAGTTTTTGTCAAAGAAAACAAAATCGTGGAGATCCTCAGGCATGTCTAATTTAGAAGAACTTTACTGCTGCGTCGATGACTTTTGCCAACAATTTATTCCTCTCTGGCATTAACAGTTAATTGAAAATGGTTTGCTCAAACCTCGCCGCGAAGCTTCCCTTTCTCTCAGTGAAGTGATGACGCTCCTCATTTTATTCCACATGAGCCATTATCGTGATTTTAAAACGTTTTATATTCAGCATGTTAAACTCTATCTTAAGGCCGATTTTCCCCGGCTGGTTAGCTACACCCGGATGTTAACCTTGAAGCAAAGGGCACCCATTCCTCTCTGTGCTTTTCTTTCGTCACGCAAGGCTGAAACCCAGAGGATCGCTTTTATTGATTCAACCAAAATTGCCGTTTGCCACAATCTCCGTATTCCTCGTCATCGCGTATTTGTCGGGGAACTTTGGTGTTCGATCACGCAATACACGTAACCATCACCCCGCTCTGTTTTCAATGAATACAAAATGTCGGAATAATGCGCACGCAGATTATCTTCAATAAACGACCAGGATTCCAACCGCAATGTATCCAGATCACAAACGGCCCGTAATGTCGCGGGCAAATGTATCTCCAGAAAATCTCTGGCAGTATCAATATGACCTAAAAACTGTTTGAATACCGTATCATGTGGCGTTAGTGTGTGTTTTCTCTGAGAAACGAAGTTCAGGTAATCGAAACTTATAAATAGTTATATTTAGATATCATCATATTTAAAAAATGATCCGTGATAGGAAATACATACATAATGAACATTTTATTGATGGAAAATAAAATGTTCATTATGAGACAGGCAACTACTCTGGTACTGTTTTAACGCAATAAATATCTCAGCTAAATTAATATCAGAGATTTTACAAGTTACTTATTTATTACCGGAATATTCCCCCGTAACCAACTGCCCAATTTACGCTGATAAAATGGCTGTGTATGCTGAATCAAATAGTGGCTGATACCACGCTCCTTTTCATCAACCAAACAGAAGTCAATAGGTTCTTCTTCAAACGTGTATTCGCAGGCAATACCACCGGCTTCTTGAATTAGCTGTTCAATTTCATCCTCCGTACCATTCATTTCCAGCCCAATTAATAAATTGGGTTTTTCATCCATATTTTTATCATGGGCCTGGATGATAAAAGCACGACGGACAGGTTTACGCTGACTAAATAAACTGACCAGAGCTTCAATGAGCTGCGAAGGATATTCTTCCGGCTGGCTGAGTGTTATCGCGCTGCCACTTGGCACATCAACCTCAACTGAAATCAACTCATTTAATGAACTCATAAAAATCTCCAATCAGTTTTTTTATATAAAATGGGTTTATTTCGCTTTCGCTAACAACAAATTAGCAATCGAACGAACGCCATAACCCGTTGCGCCAGCCGACCAATGTTCTACCGCAGATTTACGGTAAGTTGCCGAGCAATCAATGTGAACCCAGCCCTTTTGGTATTCTTCCACAAAATGAGACAGGAAAGCCGCCGCAGTACTCGCACCAGCCGTATGTGATGGTGCAGCAACATTGTTCAAATCAGCAAAATTCGATGGCAGTTGGCTACGGTGGAATTCAGCCAGTGGCAAACGCCAAAATAATTCATTTTCAGATTCTGATGCAGCCAATAAATCAGCCGCCAGTTTATCATCAAAGCTGAATACACAGTGATAGTCATTACCCACAGCCATTTTCGCTGCACCCGTCAGGGTCGCCGCATCAATGATTAACTTCGCTTTCTCTTTGCTGGCATCAATTAAACCATCCGCCACCACTAAACGACCTTCCGCATCGGTGTTCATGACTTCAACAGATTTGCCATTACGGTAACGGATAATATCACCCAGTTTAAAGGCATTGCCACTGACCATGTTATCCGCAATGCAGAGGAACAGTTTAACGCGCTGTTTCAAGCCACGGCTGATTGCCAATGCCAACGCACCTGCCAGCGTTGCCGCTCCGCCCATATCTGATTTCATGGAGTCCATAAAAGAAGATTGTTTCAGGCTGTAGCCACCGGTGTCAAATGTGATGCCTTTACCCACCAAACAAGCGAATACCGGCGCTTGTGGGTTGTCAGTCGGGTTGTAATCCAACGCCAACAAAATCGGATCACGGGAAGAGCCACGACCAACAGTATGAATACCCATATAACCCTGTTCACGTAAATCCTCGCCTTTAGTTATGCGATAATTTACCGCTTCACCCGCAACGCCACACATCAGGTCAATAGCACGCTTTGCCAATTGTTCCGGCCCAAGCTCTTCGGCTGACATGTTGATGGTGTCACGCACCCAATCAATGATTTTAATTCTGCTTTCTAGCTCTTGTTTTTCAGCCGCCGGCAATTGAGGCCATTCAATAGAACGACTGCCTTTTGGCGCACGGAAGCCTTGCCAAAATGCCCAGCTTTTTTCCAAGTCCCAGCCTTCACCCATCAGAGCGACATGACAAATGCCCTGACCATCAATTTTACGCCCAGCACGTTGAACCGCACCCAATTTGCCTTTACCAGTCAGATGAATAGTCATCCCTTGATCACTCGAACTAATCAGCGCTTTTTCACCCCAGCACGCTGCGGCTGGCTCATAAGACAGTGTTATTGGCATGATTTGTTTAGTCATTCTTTTCTCACCTCTAATTATTCACCACTTAAATGGCAGTGAGGATCTTATTCAGGTTTCCACCCACATAATTGTTCGTCTGCCAAATATTAACCTTATAAAAAAACTGGCTAAAGCCAGTTTTTCATTAAAGCTCAGACTACCTTAAAATTGTGACCAATAAATAACAGATTAATGCTATTTATTATTCAAACTCATCCAGCCAGACCAAAAGTACAGCTTCCAGAATTTTTTCACTGGATTTCTCAGGCGCATCATCAAAATCATCCAGGTCACAAATCCATTGATGCATATCTGTGAAGCGAACTGTTTTTGGATCCAAATCAGGAAATTTGTCATACAGCGCTTCACCGATTTCTCGGCTATCAGACCATTTCAGGCTCATTGATATTTCTCCTGCCAATCAGTGCTCACGGGCATGGTTAATGGTGTATTTTGGAATTTCAACCACCAAGTCTTCGTCCGAGACTCTAGCCTGACAACTCAGACGACTTTCCGGCTCGAGCCCCCAAGCTTTATCCAACATGTCGTCTTCCAGCTCAGAGCTCTCTTCCAGTGAATCGAAACCTTCACGAACGATACAGTGGCAAGTGGTACAAGCACAGGATTTTTCACAAGCATGCTCAATCTCAATCCCATTGCGCAATGCAACATTCAGAATGGATTCCCCTTCTTTGGCTTCCAAAACTGCACCATCAGGGCAAAGATCGTTATGAGGTAAAAATATAATTTTCGGCATAATTAAATCTCGTCCACAGAATGGCCCGCCAACGCCCGACGAACAGATGAATCCATCCGGCGTGCAGCGAATTCCTGCGTTTGCTTATCCAGTTGTTTAATTGCGTTCTCAATCACTTCAGGATCACTCCCCTGAACGCTTTTTATCAGTGTTTCTACGGCGGTATCAATCGCCGCGTGTTCTTGTTCATTCAGCAGATCGGCATCTTTTTCTAACGCACTGGTGACACTTTCCAGCACCCGTGCCGCTTCTACTTTTTGTTCTGCCAGTTTGCGCGCATTGATATCTTCTTGAGCATTCGCCATAGAATCTTTTATCATGCGGGCGATTTCTTCATCAGATAAACCATAGGACGGTTTCACCTGAATAGACGCTTCTACACCAGTGGATTTTTCCAACGCGCTAACACTCAACAAGCCATCAGCATCCACTTGGAACGTAACCCGGATATGAGCGCCACCCGCCGGTAACGGAGGAATACCCCGTAGGGTAAAACGGGCCAGTGAACGGCAATCACTCACCAATTCCCGTTCCCCTTGTACCACATGGATACTCATCGCACTCTGACCGTCTTTGAAGGTCGTGAATTCCTGCGCTCTCGCAACCGGGATGGTTGTATTGCGGGGAATGACTTTTTCAACCAAGCCCCCCATCGTTTCCAGCCCAAGTGACAGCGGAATAACATCCAACAGCAACATGTCGCTATCCGGTTTGTTACCCACCAAAATATCCGCCTGAATTGATGCACCAACAGCAACAACTTTATCAGGATCAATGGAAGTCAGTGGTTCACGGGCAAAAAATTCACCAACCCTATGACGAACCAACGGTACACGGGTTGAGCCACCCACCATAACCACCTGTAAAACTTCATCCACAGAGATTTCTGCATCTTTCAATGCCCGGCGACTTGCCAGCAAAGTCCGTTTTACCAGCGGTGTAATCAGTACTTCAAATTCGAGACGGGTGATTTTTCCCTGCCAGCCGGCAATGCTGATTTCTGCAACATCAGCATCACTTAGGGCGATTTTCACCTGAGCGGCAATGTCCAAGAGTTGGCGTTGCAGACTATGGTCATCACGATTGGCGATACCTATCTGTTCACGGATCCAATCAGCCAGTATCGCATCGAAATCATCCCCACCAAGCGCAGTATCACCGCCGGTTGCCAACACTTCAAAAACCCCACGACTTAACCGAAGAATAGAAACGTCAAACGTGCCACCACCTAAATCATAAATCGCGATAACCCCTTCCTGACCCGAATCCAGCCCGTAGGCAATCGCAGCGGCAGTCGGTTCATTAAGCAGGCGCAGAACATGTAATCCGGCTAAACGCGCCGCGTCTTTTGTTCCCTGACGCTGTGCATCATCAAAGTAGGCAGGAACGGTGATCACAACCCCATCAAGCTTACCATCCAGTGTTGCTTCTGCACGCTGTGCCAGCAATTTAAGAATTTCAGAAGAAACCTGAATAGGATCGACCAAACCCGTTGCCGTATTGATTAACGGCAGACCGTTTTCACTCGCCTGAAATTGATAAGGAAGATTTGGGTAACGTTGCTGAATATCAGCCAGAGAACGCCCCATCATGCGCTTCACAGAGCTGATGGTATTAACCGGATCATGCGCCGCCTGTTGACGGGCCAACCAGCCAATTTCACTACCATTTTCATGGTAATGGACAACAGAAGGAAGCAGGTAACGGTTTTCGCTATCCATCAGTGTTTCTGCTTGCCCACTGCGAACAGTGGCAACTAATGAATGTGTCGTGCCTAGATCAATACCGGCAGCCAAACGACGTTGATGTGGTACAGCGGATAAACCCGGCTCGCTGATTTGTAATAAAGCCATATACGCTTTCCTTAAAAGTCGTCCAGTAAACGTTCTTCCAGTTGTTCAACTTGCTGCTGCAATTTATCCAGAAAACGCAATTTACGAACGGTATCGGCTGCCTGTTCCCACTGCTGGTCATTCAATTGTTGTTCCATTTGCTGACTGCGGGTTTTAATCATCCCGTTTAGACGTTCAGCGAAATCAGCCAGTGCCGCTTCTGCATTCGCTTTACTTTCAATACATTCCAACTCTTCCCGCAACATCAGCTGTTCCATCAGGAAAGTGTGGTCATTCATGGTGTGCTGCTCATTGGCTAAATCAAAACCATGCAGAGAAAGCATATATTCAGCACGTTTCAGTGGATGTTTGAGAGCCTGATAGCCGTCATTGATCGTCGCTGCCTGCTGCAACGCCAGCGTTTTTTCACGCGCCGGCTGATTAGCAAAGCGATCAGGATGAAATTGACGCTGCAATTCCTGATAGCAGTGTGTCAGCTGTTCACGGTCAATAGCATAACGAGCCGGCAGCCCGAATAAAGTGAAATAGTCCATAATCTAAGCTTACTCTGGATTTGGCCGAAAAACGGAATTAAACGTTAAAACTTTCTCCACAACCACATTCACTGGAGACATTCGGGTTGTTGAATTTAAAGCCTTCGTTAAGGCCCTCTTTAACAAAATCCAGTTCTGTACCGTCGAGATAGACCATGCTCTTGCCGTCTATGATAACTTTGACACCCTTCTCTTCAAACACCGTGTCGTCTTCGTTAATCATATCAGCAAATTCAAGCAGATATGCCATACCTGAGCAGCCTGATGTTCTAACACCAAGGCGTAAACCGACGCCTTTTCCACGGTGGTTCAGGAATGACGAAACGCGTTGTGCAGCACTTTCTGTAAGGGAAATTGACATACAACAACCTCACTGTTTAAAACCAGCAAAGGCGGATACTGGTTGGTATATAACAGCCAGTATCCACCAAATTCATTTTCTATTTTCTTATTATCAAGGGCAATTATTTGCCCTGGCGCTTACTTTTGTAATCCGCAATAGCCGCTTTAATGGCATCTTCCGCCAGAATAGAGCAGTGAATTTTCACGGGCGGCAGTTCTAACTCATCTGCAATTTCAGTATTTTTGATCGATTCTGCCTGCTCCAAAGATTTGCCCTTCATCCACTCAGTGATTAAAGAACTGGAAGCTATTGCAGAACCGCAACCGTAAGTTTTAAAACGCGCATCTTCAATAATGCCTTCATTATTGACTTTGATTTGCAGTTTCATGACGTCACCACACGCAGGGGCACCGACCATGCCGCTGCCAACCGTGGGATCTTCATTATCGAAAGAACCAACGTTGCGTGGATTTTCATAGTGATCAATTACTTTTTCGCTGTAAGCCATGTTATTACTCCTGAAACCGTCTGATTAGTGATGAGACCATTCGATACTGTTAAGATCCACACCTTGTTTGAACATTTCCCACAGTGGAGAAAGTTCGCGCAGGCGGCCAATAGATTTGTGAATCAGTTCAATGGCGTAGTCGATCTCTTCTTCCGTGGTAAAGCGCCCTAAAGAGAAACGGATAGAGCTATGAGCCAATTCATCATTCATACCCAACGCACGCAATACGTAGGAGGGTTCCAGACTGGCAGAAGTACAGGCAGAACCAGAGGAAACCGCCAGATCTTTTAATGCCATCATCAGTGATTCGCCTTCAACATAGTTGAAGCTGACATTCAGAATGTGGGGCGCGCCATGTTCCAGGTCGCCATTAAGGAAGACTTCTTCGATATCTTTGATCCCCTGCCACAGGCGTAAACGCAAGCCACGCAGACGCTGAGATTCACTTTCCATTTCCTGCCTGGCAATACGGTAAGCTTCACCCATACCAACAATCTGATGAACCGGCAACGTCCCGGAACGCATACCACGTTCATGGCCGCCACCATGCTGTTGAGCTTCAATCCGAATGCGTGGTTTGCGGCGAACATACAACGCGCCAATCCCCATCGGCCCATAAATTTTATGCGCAGAGAAAGACATCAGATCCACTTTCAGTTTGGTTAGGTCGATAGGTAATTTACCTACGCTCTGCGTCGCATCAACATGGAAAATGATACCGCGGCTACGGCACATTTCGCCGATAGCGGCGATATCCTGTACCACACCAATTTCATTGTTAACATGCATGATGGAAATCAGAATGGTATCATCACGTACCGCAGTTTCCAGATCGTTTAAATCAATCAGTCCATTGCTCTGAGGTGCCAGATAAGTGACTTCAAATCCTTCACGCTCTAACTGACGGCAAGTATCCAGCACCGCTTTATGTTCGGTTTTACTGGTGATGATATGCTTGCCCTTTTTCTGATAAAAATTAGCAGCACCTTTGATAGCAAGATTGTCAGATTCCGTTGCGCCGGAAGTGAAAACAATCTCACGTGGATCGGCACCCACTAAATCGGCAATCTGATTACGGGCAATATCAACCGCTTCTTCAGCCTGCCAGCCAAAACGGTGAGAACGGGAAGCTGGGTTACCAAATACCCCGTCCATGGTCAAATAACGCATCATCTTTTCAGCAACATGCGGATCAACCGGTGTCGTTGCTGAGTAGTCTAAATAAATTGGTAATTTCATTGCTCACATGCTCCCTACTTCTAATACTTTAATTCATCACAAGTTCTGCTTATGCGCGCAGATTAACATTAATTGTTTCTTGTGCTCTGCCGTTAGGTGCGCGGCGCTTATCGTTATCCTGGCGACCAGCAACGTCTAATACTTCCTGGTTATTAACCAATTCTTCTAAACTGATGCTACTCAGGAAACCAGTAATACGGTCACTTAAATCGCGCCATAAAGTATGAGTCAGACAACGATCACCGCCCTGACACCCTTCTTTACCCTGGCAACGCGTCGCATCTACCGATTCATCAACAGCGAAAATCACTTCAGCGACGACAATTTTCCCGGCATCTCTGCCCAGTAAATAACCGCCACCCGGACCACGGACACTTGAAACTAGACCATTTTTGCGCAAGCGAGAGAATAACTGCTCAAGATAGGAGAGGGAAATACCCTGACGTTCAGAGATGTCGGCCAGTGGTACCGGACCTTCTTGTGAGTGTAACGCCACATCAAGCATGGCAGTTACTGCATAACGCCCTTTAGATGTCAATCTCATAAATGATTACCCCGTGGTGAAATATGACGAAATTGTGTCATTCCTGAGTATTTTAGTCAACTATTTAACCAAGTAATTTACTCAACTATTTTTTCGCCCATTTTTCAATGGAGGTCAGGATACCACGCAGAATATTCAGCTCCTGCGTTTCAGGCCGGGCGCGGGTAAAAAGCCGTCTTAACTTATTTATTATTTGACCAGGATGGGCTTTCCTGATGAAACCAGCATCATATAACACACGTTCAAGGTGATGATAAAAGCGTTCCATATCATCAACTAATGGATATTCCGCCTCATCTGTTTTCTGCTCGGGTTTATCCTGACGCGCCAGAGATGCCATGCGAATTTCATAACTGACAAGCTGGACAGCCATAGCCAGATTTAACGAACTGTATTCCGGGTTAGTCGGGATATTCAGATGATAATGACACTTCTGCAATTCTTCATTCGTCAGCCCTACGCGCTCCCGTCCGAAAATAATTGCTACCGGCGCATGTTTAGCTGCCTGAACACTACGCTCGCCACATTCACGGGGTTCAACCATCGGCCATGAGAGGGTTCTTGAACGAGCGCTGGTACCAATCACTAGTTCACAACCAGCCAAAGCTTTATCCAGACTATCAACAATAGTCGCATTACCAATAACATCGCTGGCACCAGCAGAAAGCGCAATCGCGTGGGAATCTGGCTGAACCAGTGGATTAACCAGATAAAGGTTTGTTAATCCCATTGTTTTCATTGCCCGGGCGGTTGAACCCATGTTCCCAGTGTGGGAAGTTTCAACCAGGATAATGCGGATATTTTCTAACATGACAACTTCTGGATTAGTTATAAGAGCCAAATATCTTAACACAGCGTTAGTCATTTTTCCGAACTACTGCTATACTATGCGCCGATTAATTATCCGTTCTTTAACATCCTGGTGGAAGATATCCCATGCATCCGATGCTGACCATCGCCATACGTGCGGCGCGTAAAGCCGGCAACCTGATTGCCAAAAATTATGAAACTCCCGATGCGGTTGAAGCTAGCCAAAAAGGCAGTAACGACTTTGTTACCAACGTTGACAAAGCCGCAGAAGCACTGATTATCGACGTTATCCGCAAATCTTATCCCAAACACTCAATCATTACGGAAGAGAGTGGCGAACTGCCAGGCGAAGATGATGATATTCAATGGGTAATCGATCCACTGGATGGCACGACTAACTTTATCAAACGCCTCCCTCACTTCGCCGTTTCCATTGCAGTACGCATCAAGGGCCGTACTGAAGTTGCTGTTGTTTATGATCCAATGCGCAATGAGCTTTTCACCACAGCCCGAGGTCAAGGGGCTCAGTTGAATGGCTACCGTCTGCGTGGCACCAATGCCCGCGATCTGGATGGCACTGTTCTGGCGACAGGTTTCCCATTTAAAGCAAAACAACACTCCACTGTTTTTATTAATACCTTGGGCAAATTGTTTGTTCGTTGTGCTGATTTCCGTCGTACCGGATCGGCAGCACTGGATCTGGCTTATGTTGCAGCTGGCCGAGTTGACGGTTATTTTGAAATTGGCCTGAAACCGTGGGATTTTATGGGTGGCGAACTGTTAGTACGTGAATCTGGCGGTATCATCACCGATTTTGTTGGTGGTCATAATTACATTCATTCCGGCAACATTGTTGCAGGTAATCCACGCGTGGTTAAAGACATTTTGGCCGAAATGCGTGATGAGTTATCAGAGTCATTGAAACGTTAACTTAAATTAATCCTTAAACTGGAATTGCATGGTGATAACCGGCAGGCCGTAACAATGTGGTCTATCCTTCGCCCGGCAATTCCACCTGGCAACAAATAAAGTCACTGATGAACTTTTTTGTTGCCATTTTAAGCCCGAATTAATTTGCTAACCAATAAGCGGCTTCATAAGGTTGTAAATGTCTATTTTTTGCCGGTAGCTGATGTTCAGGATAGTTCCCCATTAACTTAACCCATGAACAATCGGATAAAGAAGCGTCCAGCGACCATGCCTGCACTTCCGCACTGAGATTGGCAATAACCAGCAACGTTTGGTCTTCCCAACGGCGAACATAACACCAAAGCGAAGGGTGTGATGGCAACAAATCTTCATAACTGCCATAGGTCAATACCGGATATTCCTTACGCAGTTTTATTAAGCGCGCATAGCAATGGAAAACGGAATCCTCATCCTGAATGGCATTTTGCGCATTCACTTCCTGGTAATCATTATTCAGCGCTATCCAGGGTTCTCCCTGAGTGAACCCAGCATTGGAAGTCGCATCCCATTGCATCGGCGTTCGCCCATTGTCGCGGGATTTTTTCGCTAAGACCGATAAAATTCTCTCCTTATCATTGCCTTGCTCAATCTTCTCCCGGTAAATATTTAAACTCTCTATGTCCCGGTAATCTTCAATTTGAGAAAAATCAGGGTTAGTCATCCCCAACTCTTCCCCTTGATAGATATAAGGGGTTCCCTGCATACCGTGCAACACCATTGCCAACATTTTAGCGGAGGGAACCCGCCAGACACCTTCACCACCAAAACGTGAAACAATACGCGGTTGATCGTGATTACACCAGAACAGCGCATTCCACGCCCGTTGATGCATGCCTTGTTGCCACTTGGCAAAGATTTTTTTCAATTCAATAAAATCGGGCGGGGCTGTAACCCATTTTTCGCCATTGGGGTAATCGACTTTCAAATGGTGAAAAGCAAAAACCATCGACAACTCTTCACCCTCTAATGAAGAATAGCGCTGACAATTTTCCAGTGAAGTAGAAGACATTTCGCCTACCGTCATCACTCCCGCCGGCTGGAAGGCTTCTCTGTTTATTTCCTGCAAAAATTCATGAATACGGGGACCATCTGTATAGAACTGACGCCCATCCCCCTGCGTTGCTTTAGGAAAATCCTGCTGCTTGGAAACCAGGTTGATAACATCCAAACGGAAGCCATCAACACCAAGATCAGCCCAGAATTCACAAATCTTTTTCAGCTCGGCCCGTACAGGTTCATGCTCCCAGTTCAGATCTGCCTGCTCAACGGCAAACAGATGTAAATAATATTGTTGACTTGCTTCATGCCACTCCCAAGCCCCCCCGCCAAATTTTGACAACCAATTATTGGGGGGGGTTCCAGGTACTCCATCCCGCCAGATGTAATATTGCCGGTAAGGGCTATTAATATCCTGTGCTTGCCTGAACCAAGGATGTTGAGTAGAGGTATGGTTGAAAACAATATCCACAATTACATGGATATCACGCTGATGTGCTTCATCAACCAGACGCTTAAAATCATCCATTGAGCCGTAAGCCGGATCAATCGCACAATAATCCGCAACATCATAACCGTTATCTACCTGTGGTGAGTGATAAAAAGGCGTCACCCAAATAGCATCTACACCCAGTTTTTTCAAATAATCAAGCCGGTAGGTAATACCGTTAAGATCGCCTGTTCCGCTACCAGTAGTATCCTGGAAACTCTTAGGATATATCTGGTAGATGACACCTTGTAACCACCACGGAATGATTTTGTCCATCGAAAACGCCTTATCAATATATTTCCTGAATTGAATAACCTAACTAGTTATTTTTATATCTGTTACTCAGATGAAGATTTAACAGAATTATTCAACAGCTAACATACCGCTCATACTCTTCTTTCGATAAACAACCGTAGTCAGTATCAACGGAACAATGACGGCTACGAGCATAGCTAATGCGTAGATTGCCCAAAATTGCGGTTTGATCGAAAGGATACCGGGTAAACCACCAACACCAATACCGTTTGCCAACACACCACTTAATCCACAGATCAACCCGGCCAAACCTGAACCAACCATGGCACAGAGCATAGGGAATCGATATTTGATGTTAATACCATACATTGCCGGCTCAGTGACGCCTAAATAGGCAGAGATAGCGGCGGGTACAGACAATTCACGCTCATTATGCTTTTTGCTGACCAAGATAATGCCCACAACCGCTGACCCCTGAGCAATATTGGATAGTGCAATAATCGGCCAGATCGGTGTACCACCGATACTTTGCACCATCTGCATATCAATAGCTAATGTAGTTTGATGTATACCCGTGATAACCAAAGGCGCATAAAAGAATCCGAATAAAGCTGCACCGACAGGCGCAAAACTTCCCGTCATCAACGCCTTAACAACCCAAGCGACTCCGTCGCCAATTAACCGGCCAAACGGCCCAATAAGGCTATGTGCTAAAAAGGTTGCCAATATTAACGAAACTACCGGAACAACCACCAAATAAAGATAACTAGGAACCACCTTCTTTAACTGAATTTCAATCCACCCCAACGTAATACCCGCCAAAAGTGACGGAATAACCTGCGCCTGATAACCGACTTTACTGATCGTGAACAGGCCAAAATTCCATATTTCAGGGATCTGTTGCCCTAATTGATAAGCATTCATAAGTTGCGGAGATACCAAGGTTATTCCCAATATAATTCCTAATATTGGGGTTCCTCCCATTGTTCTGACCGCTGACCAACAAATACCCACCGGCAGATAGAAGAATATTGCCTCTCCTAACAACCATAAAAAATCATATATTGTTTTCCAAATAGGATATATTTGAGCTAAAGCTTTACCGTCACTAAAAGGAATATCACCAATAATATTACGGAAACCCAGAATAAGACCGCCACTAATTAATGCCGGCAGGAGAGGAAAAAAGATTTCGGCAAATTGCGAAATGATACGCTCTTGCCATTTCATGTTTTTTTTCTCAGCCTGTTTTATCTCTTTTTTACTTAATTCAGTTTGATCAAGATAGCTGTTTAAAACCTGATAATAATCACCGACATTCGTGCCTATCACTACCTGGAACTGCCCTGCATTGGTAAAACAACCTTTAACCA
Organism: Photorhabdus sp. RM323S; assembly: GCF_042879375.1. Classification (NCBI taxonomy): domain Bacteria; kingdom Pseudomonadati; phylum Pseudomonadota; class Gammaproteobacteria; order Enterobacterales; family Morganellaceae; genus Photorhabdus; species Photorhabdus sp. RM323S. The sequence continues at coordinate 15,975 of NZ_JBHFKZ010000057.1, read as the reverse complement.
TTGGCAGATTTTTTATTTCATCCGGTTGAGCTTTAGTCGGTTCAACCAAAGAAAATCTCAATCGGGTAATACAATGCGTTACACTGGCTATATTTTTACAACCACCGATTAACGTAATTAGTTTTTCTATGTCTTTATAATTTATTTTATTTTTCATAATAGCCAGTCATCATAAGTTAGTATCAGTTACTATGTCATGCTTAGTAAGATAATTTCATCCTAATATCATTTAGTTATGCTTGTCATGGGAACGTTCCCAAAAATGCGTTAATGATCACATTGAATCAGCAATATTCTTATTTTTAAGCCAACTTACTCGAAATGATTACTTGCTGTTTAGGATATTTTTGCCTTATTTGAGCTATTAATTGACCAGCTGCATATTTACCCGCTTCACCATAACCCAAATCCACAGAAAGCGTGTCAGGGTACAAAAAGTTCAGCAAAGGAGTACTACCAATGCTGCCTATTTGTATATCTTCCCGGTTATTTTGTTGTAAATATTTATATGCACCTAATGCCAAGCTATCGGTTGCACAGATTAAGGCCGTCGTTTCCTTTTTTAATACCTTGTTGACATGCTGAAAACCACTCTGATAGCTTAAATCACATTGAATGGAAAGCGGGTGTAACGCCTTCTGTTCACAACAATTCAAATAGGATTGATGACGACGAAAACCTGTCGTGGCATCACAATCGCGTACACCAAGAAAACTGATCTCTCTGTGACCTTGCTGATAAAGTTCATCCATCAATAGACGAACAGCACCAACATCGTCATAACATACAGAAGAAAAATCAGTATATTCGCGCGCAAATACCACTATTTTGTCACGCCAGGGCAAAAGGGATTCTTCCGGTAACCCGGTGAAACCAAACAAAATAACACCATCTGCATGACGTAATGCCAGCTGACGCAAATGTTCCTGTAAAAGCTGAGGATCAAAATTACTTTCCATGATAATGGGGTCATAACCATGCTGATAAAACAGCGGTAACATCGTACTTATTGATAAATTTTCCGAAAAAGACCCCAACCGAGACACAATTAACGCAATAATTTTGTCACTTTTCACTCGCATCGCTCTCGCTGATTTAGAGGGAATAAAGTTATTTTGATGAATAATCGTTTCAACTCTTTCACGTACTTGTGGGCTAACGCTATTTTCGTTGTTTAATACCCGCGAGACGGTTGATTTACTGACATTAGCCAGACGTGCAATATCTTTTATTGTTAATTTATTCGACATGATATCTCATGAAAACATTATTATTAGAAGTATCCAGTTTCTTACAAAAATATCATAAGAAACTGAATTCATGTGGTTAATAATGATGAGCTTTAACCTGTGGTCGCAGGAAAATAGCAGGAAAAGCAACGAAGGCCATTACCCAGAAAATACCGCTGTGCAGATAATCATACATAAATCCTGCAATTACCGTCATAACAGCGATACCGCCCCCCATTGCCAGTGCAGAATAAGCCGCCTGCAAACGAACAATTTCGCCTTCCTTTCTTGCGCTGATAAAACGCATGGCTGCCAAATGGCAGACAGTAAACGTACCACAATGCAAGATTTGAATGATAATCAACACCGGTAATGTCGTGAATGAGCCCATCAATCCCCAACGAACAACACCGCATATACCGGAAAGCAGCAGAAGATTACGGGCATTCCAGCGCCGAAATAATTTATTACTCAACGTAAAAATAACCACCTCAGCCACTACCCCCAATGACCAGAGATAACCCACTACCGAGGAGGAATAACCCGCTTTTTCCCAGTAAATTGCACTGAAACTGTAATATCCCGCATGAGCGCCCTGTAATAAAGCCACGCATAGCAGGAACCGGCATACCGATTTTTCAGACAATAACTGTTTAAATGACACAATATCAACTTTAGCGGATTTGGCTTCACCCACAGGCATGATGGAGGGTTTAAGCAATGTCGCCAACAGCGTTGACAAGACACTGAACAGCATGGTTATCAGAATAGCCTGATGTCCCCAGACAGAAATCAATTCCCCGGTCAGCGCCGAACTGATAATAAAGGCAATTGAACCCCAAACCCGTATTTTGCCGTAATCAAAGGGAAATTGCTTTTGCCATGTTCCCGCCAGCGCATCACTCAATGGCATCATCGGCGAAAAGAACAGGTTGAAACCAATCATGATAAACAGCAGCCATGCCCAGTGATTTCCCAATGTAAAGCCAACAACGGCAATCAGGGTCAGCAATGCCAATGTACGCAGAGCGAAAATAAGTTTTGCGGGATCTTTAACGGTAGGCGCAATTAATAAACTCCCCAGGAAACGAGAAATCAAACCGGCACCCAATAAAATCCCCATCATATCGGGTTTTATTCCCTCACCCTGGAGCCAGACAGCCCAGAAAGGCAAAAATATCCCGTAAGAAAAGAAATACGTGAAATAATCTAATGCCAGCCAACGTGTCGACTGAATAACCATTCATCCTCCCTGGTTAAAAATGCCAAAAACCTGCTCAAAACCAAACTGATTAACTTAAGAAATTAAGATATCAGGGACTATGCCAAGATAGACATTCCTCTAATATCTCGCTTAAGCAAACAATGTTAGCTGGAGCAGGTTTTTACAATTACTAATTAAAATTATAATTTATGCGTAAACTGGATATTTTGCACAAATAGCCAGAACTTTTTGCTTAGTCGCTTCAATGATCGCCTCATCATTGATGCTGTCCAATACGTCACACATCCAGCCAGCCAATTCACGAGCTTCTGCTTGTTTGAAACCACGGCGGGTAATCGCCGGCGTACCGATACGCACACCAGAAGTCACAAATGGGCTCTTCGGATCATTGGGTACACTGTTTTTATTTACCGTGATATTGGCACGGCCCAGTGCAGCATCGGCATCTTTACCGGTGATATTTTTATCAACCAGATCCAACAGGAACAGATGGTTCTCAGTACCACCGGAAACCACTTTGTAGCCACGTTTCAGGAAGACTTCAACCATGGCTTTAGCGTTATCAGCAACCTGATGTTGATAGGCTTTGAATTCCGGCTCCATTGCTTCTTTCAGTGCAACCGCTTTACCGGCAATAACATGCATCAGAGGTCCACCCTGACAACCTGGGAATACAGAAGAATTCAGTTTCTTATACAGCTCTTCATCACCCCCTTTCGCCAGGATCAAACCACCACGTGGACCCGCCAGTGTTTTATGCGTGGTAGTCGTCACAATGTGAGCATGAGGAACCGGGTTAGGATAAACGCCTGCGGCGATCAGGCCAGCGACGTGTGCCATATCAACGAACAAATAAGCACCAATGCTGTCTGCAATTTCACGCATTTTTGCCCAATCAACAACACCGGAGTAAGCAGAAAAACCACCGATAATCATTTTCGGCTGGTGTTTTTGAGCTTGTGCCGCGATATCGTCATAATCAATTTTACCGCTTTCATCAATACCGTAAGGTACGATGTTATATAACTTACCAGAGAAGTTAACTGGAGAGCCGTGAGTCAAATGACCGCCATGTGCCAGATTCATCCCCAACACAGTATCACCCGGTTGCAGCAAAGCCATATAAACCGCCGCATTCGCCTGAGACCCCGAGTGTGGCTGAACGTTGGCATAATCAGCACCGAATAACTCTTTAGCACGATCAATCGCCAGTTGCTCAACAACGTCTACATATTCACAACCGCCGTAGTAGCGTTTACCCGGATAACCTTCAGCATATTTGTTAGTGAGCTGGGAGCCTTGTGCCTGCATGACTCTTGGACTGGTATAGTTTTCAGAGGCAATCAACTCGATATGTTCTTCCTGACGAACAACTTCTTGTTCCATCGCCTGCCATAGTTCGGGATCATAATTAGCAATATTCATTTCACGCTTTAACATTGGGTTCTCCAGACTCAGCTAACTTCTCTTCAAACAACACCCCAAAGGGCAGAATGGCACACAGTGTAAACCCTTTTCACTGAATGAGATAGTCTTGACAAAATATTTTACGCAAACGATTGCATACCAATGACAGCAAGGCATCGGTTTTCTCATAGGTATAACGAAAACTCCCTGCATTTTCCCTCGTTATCGGAATTTGTGACCTCGGTCATCCCCTGCCTTAGTATAAATATCTCCCAAGAATATTTTTTCACCATAAAGACCACATTTTATATTTACAAGATCCTCAAAAAATTATAAGTTGTATTTAAATTACATGTTATAACTTTCATTATCACTTGAAAGAAATTCAGGAGCTTCACCATGCTGGATAGTCAAATCATTGCAACTGTCAAATCAACTATTCCACTGCTTTCCGCCACTGGCCCGAAACTAACCGCCCATTTCTATGAGCGGATGTTCAAACATAATCCTGAGCTGAAGGATATTTTTAATATGAGCAATCAACTCAATGGCGATCAGCGTGAAGCCTTGTTCAATGCTATCTGCGCCTATGCAGCCAACATTGATAATTTGGCAATACTGTTGCCGGCAGTTGAAAAAATCGCGCATAAACACACCAGCCTGAATATTCAACCAGAGCATTATCAGATTGTCGGCTCTCACTTGCTGGCAACGTTAGATGAAATGTTCCAGCCGGGAAATGAAGTGCTGGACGCCTGGGGAAAAGCGTACGGTGTGCTGGCTGATGTTTTTATCAATCGTGAAGAGCAGATTTATCATCATGACGAATCAGTCGATGGCGGTTGGCGGGGTTTACGCCCATTCCGTATCAACCGGAAACAGGTAAAAAGTGATGTGATTTGCAGCTTTGAATTTGTGCCACAAGATGGCGGGAAAGTGATGGATTATAAACCCGGTCAGTACCTGAGCATTTATCTGGAAGACAGCAGTTTTGATAACCGCGAAATTCGCCAGTATTCACTGACAGCGGCACCAAATGGTTCGAGCTACCGAATTGCTATCAAACGTGAGCCACAAGGAACAGTTTCCAACCATATGCATGATAAAATGCAAGAAGGCGATATTGTCTGGCTGGCCGCTCCACGCGGGGATTTCTTTCTTGATATTCAACCAGAGACACCGGTTACTCTGATTTCTGCCGGTGTCGGCCTGACACCCATGATGAGTATGCTGCATCACCTCCACCAGAAAAATCACAACAGCCAGATTAACTGGTTACATGCGGCGGAACACGGCGGTCATCATGCGTTTACCAATGAAGTGACCACTATTGCGCAGGCAATGCCGAATCTTAACAGCACAATCTGGTATCGTGAACCAAGAGATGAAGACCAGCAAGGCGTCCATTATCAACACAAAGGTTTTATGGATATGGCGGTGCTGAATGACGCACTGAAAACGGCAGGAATGCATTTCTATTTCTGTGGCCCGGTTCCCTTTATGCAATATGTAGCAAAACAACTATTAGATATGGGAATTGATAAGCAATATATTCACTATGAATGCTTCGGTCCGCATAAAGTGATTTAAATTTTTAGTTTAACGGAGTTTGTTTATCATGGAGCCCGTCCCATTGGACGTCAGCTCCATTGATTTTAAAACATATTCAGCCATTGAGAAAATATTATCACACACATTAATCATGACGCTTAATTTTAAAATATTAATTTCCTTAATGTAAATTAATATAGCCAACCTGAAAATAATTGATTTATATTATTGTATTTCTAAACAATCATTTAATTATCCATATCATTCATTATCGTTGATTAATCTATTGGTGTAAATAACTACATTAAAAATATAGATATAAATATTTTCTCAATTGTTTTTTATTTAAATATAATTTTGTTATATCGTTCTGGTAATGGATGTATTAATTGCAAGTGATTGATGGATTGAGAAATCGCGTGGTGCTTGGTTTTTTGTGATCTTGTTAGTATTTTTGTTATTTTTCTCTTAGAAAATTATTTAATGTTTGTTATATATTAAAAGGTTTAAATTTTATTTATTTGAAATGGCAGTTAGAAAAATACAAATTGCATTAACTAATAGATACGGCTTGAAATGATATAATTCCACATTTTAAATGTATGTGATTATATCATTTGTTTGAATTACTTTTAATGAATATCAATGAGATAGGAGGTTTTTTATTCTAAAGTGTACATTTTAGTAATCTATATAAGTTTATATAATTTAGATCTAAAGGGGAGAAATTAAATGTTATTACATGATGTAGTTGGAAATACACCAATTATAAAGTTGGAAAAGATCTCAAAAGATTTGTATGCAGATATTTATGTTAAATTAGAATTTCTTAATCCTTGGGGTTCTATTAAAGATAGAGCAGCCAAGTCAATGCTTGAATCAGCTATAAAAAATGGGCAGATAGATTCACAAACTACGATTGTTGAAGCGACAACAGGTAATACTGGTATCTCTCTTGCCGGAATATGTGCGTCTATGGGACTAAAGCTTATTATTGTGATGCCAGAATATGTTTCTGAAGAGCGTAAAAAGTTATTAACTCTATTAGGAGCAAAAATTATTCTCACGCCAAGTGGTGAAAACTATGCTGGAGCGGTAAAAAAAGCACAAATGCTCTCAAAAAAGGCTAACTATTTTCTTATCGACCAAGGGAATAATATTAATAATCCTCAAGCACATTATCAAACTGGCAATGAAATTATCAATTTTTTTGATGGTACTCCAGATATATTTATCGCAGGTATTGGGACTGGTGGGCATTGTAATGGTATAGGAAATACGCTTAAAAAATATCGATCGGATACATATATCGTTGCAATTGAACCTAAAAGTGCTGCTGTTTTAAGCCAGACGACTCCTTTAGGTGAGATCAACTCTAACCATGGCATACTGGGAATTGGCCCTGGAATAATCGCTAATACTGTGGATCGGAATATTATTGACGAAGTGTATATTATTGATGAAAACTCTGCTTTCCAAACTACTAGAAAGATTATAGAAAGTGAAGGGTTGTTAATAGGTATTTCGTCTGGTGCTTCTTTGCATTGTGCTATTGAATTGGCGAATAGGGAAGAAAATAAAGGAAAAAAAATACTAACAATAGCTGCTAGTCAAACAGAAAGATACCTTTCGGTGGGGATCTGAATGGAGTTATTATAATTATGAATATAGGAATTATAGGTAGTGGAGCAGGTTGCATTTCAATACTTAAACATTTATTACAATATAAATGTCAGCTTAGTTCCATTCTGATATTTTCAAAAGATCATAGCCAAGTCGGATTTGCATATAAAGATGTTCCAGAAGTTTTTATAATGAATACTCGATTAGATTCTCTTACCCAATTTAATGATGTGGTAGGTATAACTGATTGGTTGGCTGCTAAGGAATACAATTATTGTGATAACGATTATCTGCCGAGGCGAATTTATGGCGCTTATCTACAAGATGTGAAATCTAACTTAATCGATCAGTTGAAAAAAACAGGTATTGTTGTACACACTTACGGAAAAGCAGATTATTTAGATGAAGATGGTAATATCATATGCAATGGCACCTGTTTTAAAACTGATGCGAGTGTGTTAGCTATCGGTTTTGGAAAAGATATTTTAAATGACCACTTATTTGATAGAATAACAAATTCACCATACGGTGGAACAATTGATGTATACGGTTCAGGTCTGACGTCTATTGACATTTTACTTTATATTTATACATATAGGCCAGATTTGAAGATGCAATGTTATTCACTATCAGGCCGATTTCCCAGAGTGAGGGGGAAATTCAAGGCAGGTGGTGCATCGATTTTTGATGACTACAATGTAACTATTCCTTCTTTTAATAGTATAATACAGCTGTTCAAATCTTTGGTCACGAAAGATATTGAGAAAGATATATTGTTTAATCCTCTGTGTGCGTTAAAAGATGAAGTCGAATATTGTTCAGCTTATACACCCGTTTGGCAAGAAAGGTTATATAATGGAACAATGAATTATCTTGATGTCTACCAAAAATTGGGCCGGGATGATCAAATTCTTTTACATAATATTAGACATCAGTTTATTGAAACCAGAGCGATGTTTCCATTAGTAAATGCGCGTAAACTAGCGATATTAATTGATGATGGACAACTGTCTATTTCATCTCGACGTTATGATCCTACCACTGTTAATAAAAATTCAATTTTAGCATTCAATCCAATAATGGATTTGGAAATTATTCAAATGAGTCGCTTACCGATGCATTCCATTAGTGGAGTTGACGTTGATAGAAATTGCAAAGTCAATGATAAAAGAAACATCTATGTACTTGGCCCAATGACAAATGGATCACGTTTCTTCACAGAAGCAACTTCGCTTACCGTCAGAGATGCAAAACTGATAGTCGATGCTTTGATTATCTCAAAAGAAGGACAGACCCATGAACTTGTCAGATATTGCTAGATTTAAAAAGCTTTTAAAAGGAGTTTCAACCATTGATATTGTCTCTTTTGGTAGCGCAATTTCCCCCGAATATTTAATTAATTTAATTTGTAATGCTAGTTGGAATGGTCGATACAATGAAAAATTTGGATTCATTGGAGCATCACTACCAGGTAATGGTTGGCATGGCGGTTTTAACTCACTGCTTCTTGGTCACCATGTGGATTGGGTTGTAGGCGGTTTTTTCGGAACTGTTAATCATATTAACCCGGCGCTAGGCGAAAATAGTGTCGAGGTACACAACATACCGCAAGGAGTGGCGAGTTGCTTGCTTTCTAGCGAAGAGCGGAAATTGCTGACCACCATAGGTAAAAATACCTTTATTGACCCAGATAACAACGGCTCATTGATTAATAATGATTACTCAGCAAAAAAATTATCTATAGTGGAGTCATTAGGTGAACAACTATGCTATTCACTGCCAGAGAGTGATTTGGTTTTATTAAGAGGATCAGGATTTACGCCGGATGGAAACATTGTTTTAGAGACAGAGCCTATAGATCTTGATATAGAACAATGCATAAAATCTGCTCGGTTGAGGAAAGCGAGAATCGCTATCCAGCTACCGGATAAAGTGATTAGACATTACAGTAGTTTTTGCTATAGGAATTTATTTGATGAGGTATTTATTGCACCCTCATCGTTGCATTGTATCTCTTATTTGCCAAACAGGTATCATCACTATTGTGGAAATCTATCGCGAACATGCCTGGTGTCGGAGAGCATTTCATATCAGTTAGCTGCAAGGATTAGTAATGGTGAAAAACTGATTGTGGGTATTGGCCTTCCAGTTCCAGCAATTAATCATATAAAACGTAGAGAGGAAGACAAAACGTTTACGGCGTATATTGAATCCGGTGTTGAAGGAGAAATTATCTACGATGGCGAGGGATTTGGTATATGCAAAAATGGCAGAAAAGTTTTCTCTCAGGCAGCTATGTTTAAAAGTATATGGAACGGAGACATAGACCATGCTGTACTGGGTATCGGGGAAATTGACAAGGATGGCAATGTGAATGTGTCTCATCTCGGTGGTAAGTTCTATGGTGTAGGAGGTTTCATCGATATTAGTCAATCGATTAATAAAATTTCATTTTGTTTTAGAAAAAAAACAGCACTGGATCGACTGTCTCATATTAGTTTCCGTGCCGATGATGAAAAAGATGTTGAATATTTAGTGGGGTAACATGAGTAGTGAACAAGGATTTATAATTAGTTTCTGCACTATCTTATTAGTAGGTATTGCTAGCCCTGGACCAGGTTTCTTGGTCACGATGAAAAATGCGGTTACGTATTCAAAATCTGTAGCCATGATGAGTGTGGTAGGTATTGCAACAGCCAATTCATTATTCACAACTTTAGCGTTAAGTGGGTTTACTTTCATTTTGAAAGAACCAGTAATACTTTCTACTCTCTATATATTAGGAGGAACATACCTGCTTTATTTAGCTTATCGGTTATTTCGAATAAAACCAATGGGCGATATTAAGTTGAACACATTATCTGATAAGCGAGACTGTACATTTAGGTCTGGGTTTATATTACAACTATATAATCCTAAAGCAATTTTGCTCATTAGTAGCGCTGTATCAGTTAGCATACCACAGGATATCAATATAAGTATTTCAGTGATTATGATCTCAATGACCTTCATCATTAGTTTTTTGTGGTACGGAGGGATAGTCATGATTATAAATTATCAAAAAATTCGTGATTATTTACTGCTTAAAATTCACCTGGTTAATAAATTGTCTTCGCTGATCATATTTTTTATGGCTATGAAAATTTATTATTCTGCGATGCACTTAATATAAGTTTTGATAATTAATGATATAGATAAAACGAATCTGTATTTAAATCACAGCTGCGACACTCATGAATAAGGGGATAGGGTAAGCAATTTAGAGGTAAAATTTTTGATCTGATTTCAGGGGATTTGTTATAGTGCTGGACGGTAGCGGACAACATGTGTTTTTCCCGCTACCGTCAGCAAACAAGTCGCTTTGTGGGGCTACAGATAAAATGAGAATGGTTGAATTAATGATTTGATTTGAAACTAATGATTTTACAAAAACACCGGACATTGGGATAAATAAGATTTCAAAAGAGTAGATCACTGGAGGGAACTCAGTCCGATTTTGACGATCTGATCAATCGTCACAAATCACCAAACGAACAGCGTTATGCCTATCATAGCATCGATACTCCGATGGGGTAAAAATGGGTGTATCACTATTATAAAAACCTATTTGACCGGTTATCGGAAATCGTTTTTTACTCAATGGATTTAATTGTTATAAAGTTTTAACCGTTGTTTTTACCCTTTTTAACACCTGTTTTTTATTAAGTTTAATCATCATCGGATATCCTGTTTTATGTTTAACGAACGTGGATTATATTCATTTTTTATCTTTTCTGATGTTGTTAAATAACTGGGAGAAAGCGCTTTAATATCCGTTTATTCAGGCAATGTTATTTTACGTGCGATTTCTTTTCAACTTTGGATTTAATTAGCATAAAGTTTTAACCGTTGTTTTTATCTCTTTTAACACCTGTTTTTTGTTAAGTTTAATCATCATCGGATATCGTGTTTTATGTTTAACGAACGTGGATTATATTCATTTTTTATCTTTTCTGATGTTATTAAATAACTGCTGGGAAAGAGCTTTAATATCCGTTTATTCTGGCAATGTTATTTTACATGCGATTTCTTTTCAACTTTGGATTTAATTAGTATAAAGTTTTAACCGTTGTTTTTATCTCTTTTAACACCTGTTTTTTGTTAAGTTTAATCATCATTGGATATCGTGTTTTATGTTTAACGAACGTGGATTATATTCATTTTTTATCTTTTCTGATGTTGTTAAATAACTGCTGGGAGAGCGCTTTAATATCCGTTTATTCGGGTAATGTTATTTTATGTGCGATTTCTTTTCAACTTTGGATTTAATTAGCATAAAGTTTTAACCGTTGCTTTTATCTCTTTTAACACCTGTTTTTTGTTAAGTTTAATCATCATCGGATATCGTGTTTTATGTTTAACGAACGTGGATTATATTCATTTTTTATCTTTTCTGATGTTGTTAAATAACTGGCGAGAAAGCGCTTTAATATCCGTTTATTCGGGTAATGTTATTTTGCGTGCGATTTCTTTTCAACTTTGGATTTAATTAGCATAAAGTTTTAACCGTTGCTTTTATCTCTTTTAACACCTGCTTTTTGTTAAGTTTAATCATCATCGGATATCGTGTTTTATGTTTAACGAAGGCGGATTATATTCATTTTTTATCTTTTTTGATGTTGTTAAATAACTGGCGAAAAAGCGCTTTAATATCCGTTTATTCGGGTGATGTTATTTTACATACGATTTCTTTTCAACTTTGGATTTAATTAGTATAAAGTTTTAACCGTTGTTTTTATCTCTTTTAACACCTGTTTTTTGTTAAGTTTAATCATCATTGGATATCGTATTTTATGTTTAACGAACGTGGATTATATTCACTTTTTATCTTTTTTGATGCTGTTAAATAACTGGCGAGAAAGCGCTTTAATATCCGTTTATTCGGGTAATGTTATTTTACATGCGATTTCTTTTCAACTTTGGATTTAATTAGTATAAAGTTTTAACCGTTGTTTTTATCTCTTTTAACACCTGTTTTTTGTTAAGTTTAATCATCATCGGATATCGTGTTTTATGTTTAACGAACACGAATTATATTCACTTTTTATCTTTTCTGATACTGTTAAATAACTGGCGAGAAAGCGCTTTAATATCCGTTTATTCGGGTAATGTTATTTTACGTGCGATTTCTTTTCAACTTTGGATTAATGGTTAATGATTTTCGATTAAATGCTATTAATGGTTATTTTTAAAAATGGTATTTATTGCGTTAAATCCGATTTTGATATAAAAAGTTTAATGCTTTAGTATTCGCGTTTTTAAATGATGATGACAGTTAACCTGTTATCGGAAGTCGTTTTTTTACTCGATGGATTTAATGAGTATAAAGTTTTAACCGTTGTTTTTATCTCTTTTAACATCTGCTTTTTGTTACGTTTAATCATCACCGGATATTGTTTTTTATGTTTAACGAATGCGGATTATATTCATTTTTTATCTTTTCTGATGCTGTTAAATAACTGGCGATAAAGCGCTTTAATATCCGTTTATTCGGGTGATGTTATTTTACGTTCGATTTATTTTCAACTTTGGATTTAATGGGTATAAAGTTTTAACCGTTGTTTTTATCCCTTTTAACACCTGTTTTTTGTTAAGTTTAATCATCATTGGATATCGTGTTTTATGTTTAACGAACACGGATTATATTCACTTTTTATCTTTTCTGACACGATTAAATAACTGGCGAAAAAGCGCTTTAATATCCGTTTATTCGGGTAATGTTATTTTATGTGCGATTTCTTTTCAACTTTGGATTTAATTAGCATAAAGTTTTAACCGTTGTTTTTATCTCTTTTAACACCTGTTTTTTGTTAAGTTTAATCATCATCGGATATCGTGTTTTATGTTTAACGAACACGGATTATATTCACTTTTTATCTTTTCTGATACGGTTAAATAACTGGCGAGAAAGCGCTTTAATATCCGTTTATTCGGGTAATGTTATTTTACGTGCGATTTCTTTTCAACTTTGGATTTAATGGTTAATGATTTTCGATTAAATACTATTAATGGTGGCGGATTCACATGATAAGTGCAACATCGTTAATCTGGAAGTAAACAAGTTCGTATTCCTTTAGCAACTCCAAGAGCTGCTGAAATCCCCACTTGACCCGTAATCTGCACGATTTCCTGGGTCGTTTCGTCTGAGCCGCCGGTGACTTGGGCACGATGGAGCACTAAATTCCGTGATGCGTCAATATTCGACATCGCACCGCGTAAATCTGCCCATTCCCGCACTTCTGCCGGTGTGAGGGAATCTAGTCCCTTTTTTCTTGAATTTCACCTATTCGTGCGCTGTAATCACCTTGCAATGCCCTCAGCTCTTTGGCAACCGCAACGCACTGGTCTGCTCCTGAACAAGTTGCTATCCGCGCCTGAACCTTGTCATATTCCTGCCGATATTTATCCCTGACAGTCGCACGACAACTGGTATCACCCTGACAATTAACCAGTTCCTCACTGCGTGATTGATTCTTCTCCACACTTAGGTGGTTATTGTCCACTATAATTTAGTGGACAATAAAGTAAAAATCCTAACTCAAAACTGGGATTCTGTATTAACTTTAAGACTGTTATAAAAATCTATAATGCTATTCAGATCAGTATTCCATTCAGATATTTTCATTCCGTCTTCATTGTATGTAGTACGCGACTCTATGAAGTTATTTACCTTCTCTGGAGTAAAACCTGGACACTCATCTAAAAAGAGGATGCTATTTTGTAAGAAAACTTCCTCACCTGCAAAATATATGACCCAAACAAATATAAAATTTGTGTAATCGGGCTCATACATTGATACAGCTAGCGCCACAGGCTTTTTACTGTGTATACCCTCCTCAAGAGAAGCTCGCCAACTTCGCTTGTAATCCTCAAAGCTCCAATAAGATAAAGGTATGTGAACTGCTTCTGTAAATGTATCAATAATAATTGTTGCAGGCAGAACTAACTCATTGTTTTCTCTGATGGGTGCATCACAGGGAAATATACCAAACATCAATCAGTCCTCAGCTCTGTTCAGATCACTATCGTAAGTCCCTATTCGCTTGCCTCTACGGTCAAACATTTTCCAGCCATTAGTAACATTATGGCTATCAACATCGGGAGTAATATAGGTTTTTCCATCAAAAAATACAGGTTGCCCATGTGAGTTAAATGGTGCTTTAGGAGGAGCTATCCTCCGATCAAAGCCTAATTTTCCTGCTGCGTCTTGGGCTTCTTTTCCTTTCAGAGCCAGATAAGCTAAGTCATCTTTATTCGGCTCTTCCGGAATCGGCGTAATTGTGGTATTTCCGCTAGTATCCGACTTACCTTCTGTGTTGCCGGTATGATTTGGTGCAACACCAGACCGATTTTCCTCATTGCCTGTATGGTTCGGTATACTACCCGGCTCTAACGGTTGGTTTCCACCTGTATGATTAGGGTATTTCCTTATATCACCAGACTGATCACCGCCGGTATGTGTTGGTAGGTCAGTTGGATTAGCAACTTGAGTGTATTTATCCTGAAGTGTATTTAGGTAACTCTGTGTGATTTCATCATTTCCCATCATCTGAAGCATAATCAGATGGTCTAAGTCTTCTGAAGAAATCTTATCAGCGATTTCCTTTGCCACTATTCCGGTTATACCCGCCTTAACGCCTATCTCCAGGACTTTTTCTGCCACTTTAGTTCGGCACGGAGCAGCTATTGCGCAACCTTCTGTTGCCAGTTTACCCAAGAAGTTATTGTCAGTAACAACACTTTCCATTGCGAAGTTGACCGCCTAACACATATTTTCCCTTTTTATTCAGTCAGTTATAACTTATTTCCCCGGTGCGATTTGATACTCAGCTTATAATGCCCAGACGCGCTTTTTCAGCTCAATAGTCCACTTTACCCAGATGAGGTTAAAGAGTAGCAGCTTGCCCATTAAGTGGTCATTTAACTTTACTACCATCATTGTGATGTTGACGGAGTAGGCTAAAAAAACAGTCCCGGCTTTTACAAACCGGGGTGGGTGAATATTTAGATGATATTTTTTTCTACTTGCTCTACAAGAGCACGGAATTCTCTAAAATCGAAGTTCCATATTCCTCCATTCGGACAAGAAAATATCTCTATTCTCATACCATGCGCAGGTTCATTTGAGATCTCTGCTACTTGATCTGTACCCCAAAAGATCTCGTAAACAACATTCTCTCGATCTGGCAAGCTCGCTATTTGTGCTGTTAATTTATTTGTCATTTCGGTGGTTCCAAAAATCCTATAAGCCTACCTTGAGCATCATAACGTAATCCACGCCCACTAGAAGATATAACATCAGTAACTTGACCGTATCGTCCTGTATTACTTTGAATCACCGTTTTGTTCGGGTCATTCAATATACTATCTACAATTTTTTGGCCCTGTTCATTTATCGTAGATGGGTTTCCTTTAGCCTCTGGAAAAATGCTACCTGGCCGACTACCATGTTTTTGTAGAGCGCGACCAGCAAGTGTCAAATCGCCTTTTTTTGAGGCCGGATCTGTATATTTCGCTCCATTTGACAATTCATCAACTGACCATTTGCCAATATGATTGTTATTTCTGGCATTCTGCTCATCTTCTGGATCATGTCCTCCCGGTGTTCCTGTTCCTGAACCACCAAGTTCGGCTTTCTCTGAATCTGTCAGATCCTTTGATATATTGGGTTGATTTTCACCATCTACATAATCTGACGAACATACCCGGCCAAAAGAACATTGGGTGGCTTTATCTATAGACTCTCCCATTTCCTTCAATTTTTTGTCCAAAGCTGAAGCTATCGTTTGGTTTGCTTCGTTTACCGCTTCCCCGGTATTTGTACCTGCTACAGGAGGAGGTGTCACCGGTATTACCAGAGCATTATTGTCAGTTGCATTCTTCCCAGCCTGGGCCCCGGTG
>NZ_JBHFKZ010000056.1:0-35606 GCF_042879375.1 Photorhabdus sp. RM323S | reverse complement strand
TTCCAGCAGGAATGGAACAACGGATAGTTATTGATGTTAGGGGGCAAGCAATAACTGCCAAGCAAAAAATGCAAATAGTTCAAGGTATAGTGCAGAAATCAAATGGTGCTATAAATTCATCATTCATTAGGTTTAAAACAGAATGAAAAATGTTGGTATACATGCTGCTATGACATTAGCTGAAATAGGTCCTACATCTGATATAAATGGATTTTTCAATTCAGTGGTAACGTTATTGGAACATCATAATAAAGGGAGTAAATATCCTCGGGTTACAGAAAATCTCTATCGACGTTCTTTGAAATATGAGGAACTATCAAATGTCAAAAAAGAGCTTGATAGCATAGAAAGGTCATTTTCACAGATATCAGCTAAAGATATTGATTGGATGTCGTTAGGAGTGAATGTAAATAATACGAAATTAAATCTGAATGGAGAGTCTCTATCAGTTGTTTTTAAAAGGCTTTTTAGTGCATTTTCTGAAGCGTTAGAATGCACTGAAGTTTATTATCAAGAGCTTAATGAATATATCCCTGTAAGAATTGGTTTTACTGATACACCATATTACATTGATGAGATTAATCGCCCCCTTGAAGAATACGATGCTTTAAGCCCAGACGATCCACCATTTTGGTTACGTTAAAAAAAGCGCTTGCCCTTGTGAACTGCCCCATAAAGTTGGACAGGTTACACTAAGCAACTAATGATACCTGAGTCTGGAACTCCACTGGACTCAGGCCATTTAACCTTGGGTATTTTGGTCGCTAAATTAGCGGCAATAACACCGGAGAAAACATTCAACAACTCAATGAAAATTTAAGCAGTAAAACTATTCGATATAGAACAGGTGTCGTTATAACTGATTGACTGGATACATCCTATTTGGGATCCATTGAGTAATATCACTACAATACTCGAAATGAGAATCACTTTACAGATTTGTCATTTTTTTAACATGATGCATTTTCTCTTTTTACTTGTTTTCCCTTTTTTAGCGATCGGCAAGCGTTTTCTTTTCGGTGATTAGTTAACTGAGGATAAAAAAACAGGTATCCATTAATGCCAGATTTTGAAAAGGAGGATTTAACTATAAGTACAGTTTTTTAAATGACATTAATCATTAACAGAAAACTTAAAATAAATCAGCAAGAAAAAGAATGTTTTCCGTAAAAAAAAGAGGTGTCTTTATACTACCAAGCTATTTACGGATTGATTTATGAAGATAAAAGACTTATAAAAACAGCTCAGAATTGCCAGTAAAACAGCGTTAATAAAGATAAAGCGAGTATGATTAACGTTGATTAAATGTAAAATACCATGATGATTAAACTTAATAAAAAGCAAGTGTTAAAAGCAGTAAAAACAACGGTTAAAACCTTATTATACCGATTAAACCCAGAGGTTAAAAAATGGCTTTATAATAACGGTTTAAAACCTGCCCATCATAAACCTATCAGTAAAAATGAGAAAAAGAATTGGCTTTATTAATGCTTATACAACCGGTAAAGAAGGATAAATAAGAATATTAATCGGTTAATCACAACCTATTTTCCAAAATGAATCGACTTTAATAATGTTTTCAACCGGGGAGTAAAATTTCTCACAAACCAGTTAAATAATCTTTCATAGAAAACCCGAAAACACATGATTTAACCGAATACGAACTGGATTATTTCAAACGTTATTATGTTGCATTTTTTTATGCAAAAACACGATGCATTAAATGCGCCGGTTTAAACTTGTTTTACACTATTTTAGCCCGTCCAATCGCATTGCTTTTCTGCGGTTTGATTTAAATCATGCCTCTTTTTATGCTTTAATGTGATTTAACGCTAAAATCAGTTCATATCGTTATTTTTCCAAGCTATTTTCGTGATCTATTAACGCTTAAATACCCATTATTAAATGAGTTTACCGATTTATTTAAACATCATTTAAATAGATGTCGATCGGTAAGCTGTTTTTTTCGATGATTCGTTAACTGAGGATAAAAAATAGGTATCCATTAATGCCAGATTTTGAAAAGATACAGAGTAACTAAAAACGGCTTATTCCCTATCATGTTTAATGTATTTATCAACGATGTTATTCTTTATTTATTTTACATTTACCTAATCTACCATAACTACGTAAAAGCACGAAAACAGAGATATTAAAACTTTTATATAAAAGACGGATTTAACTATAAGTACAACTTTTCAAAATGACGTCAATTAAGTTTAATCGAAGTCCATTAACCATTAAAAGAAAGTTAGAAATAAATCAATGATAAAAAGCACTGGCTTTATTAATGCTTATATACTCCGTAAAAAAATATGAGTAAGAATATTAATCGGTTAATCAGACAGTATATTTTAAAAAAGTAACCAACTTTAATAACGTTTTCAATCGGGGAATGAATTTTTATCAGCCAGTTAAATAATCATTTATAAAAAACAGGAATAATAAAATCAGTAAATAAATAATTTAATAGAATACGAACATATTTACTCGCAGAGTAATTATGTTGCACTTATTATGTAAAACCGCCAAATAATATTTATTAATTTTTCTCTACTGAAAACAAAATGGTGTGCTCTGTATCATTTTGTTCTATCTTTATGACAACATTCCCTTTATTCCAATAATTATCCTCATTTTTTAGGAACCCTGTATTTTCAATATAGTTTATTATTTCTATTTTACGATTTGGATTGACATTAAAAAATACAACTTCGTTAATCATTGGTTTTGTTCCATCTGGTGAGTCGTAGTAAATAATATAATCACTTGAAATAAATGGCATTCCTTTAATTTCATCAAAAGTGAATATGTTATATTTAATAAAATCATTTTTCGTATATGACAAATTAACATTCACAAATAAAATAGGGGCAATTGAAATAACGCCCAAACAAACCAATATAATAAATGTTCTCTTTATAAAATTATTCAATTTCAATGCCAACATTTCTTTCTACACCTATGTTATATCAAGTTATATCTTTAATATGTATTAGTATTTGATTTCTATCTATATCAGTTATAGGGGATATAGTGTTCAGAAATTCTGGCAAAGACGAATAATAAGGCCTGGCGTTATTAGGGTATTTTTCAGGATCAGGGAACAACAAAGGCTTGAACATTTTATTTTTATATTTACCTATAGGGCCATAGTAGTCCCACCGCTTTAATGCGTCACTTTTACTTACAGGGTTAAGCCGAGGTAAATAGTCTATTTGATTTATAGCCTGATAAAAACCAAGTAAGTTAGAAACCAAATCTTCACCACTATATCCACTATCTGTGTACCAGTTAAAAGGAAAGGAGTCCTGATGAGCTTCAAATAAATGGCTTGTATACATCATAATAGTCAGTGCAACTCTCCGCTTATCATGTAAAGACAACCCTCGCCTTACTCTCCACCTTGTCATTTTAGACGTTCCATATTTCAACCCTAACCCCATATATTGTGTATATCTAATAGTAAAATAAGACCCCTTAGTATCATCCCCTGAGTTTATAGCAGCCATGAGCTTTCTGGCATCATCTCCCTTAGCATGACCGACATCTATCCATCCCGACTTTTCGGTATAAACCAACCTTCCTCTCTCTATATCACTTCTTTTACTCATGAATACTCCTATGATTTGATTGGCGGTTATCAAAGCTATCCGGTCACTGTCCCCGCCACTAGGTGTAACAATCTGCGTTTAAAACCGGATCGAACTGCATTTATCCCCAAATTAACTACAACTGACAGTGCAGCAAACCCAAGTTAATTATAAATGAAAATCGCACCGGCAATAGTACAAAAAACCTCCGTTTTTGAGGCTAGAAAACGATATCTTCAATGTGAAAAAATAAAAGAGAAACCAGTCACAGGATAATCTGAAAAATTAGCGATTATCTCAACTATCCAGTTACTACCCATAATAGTCAATTTCGGTATAATAACGTTTGTCTCTATCTTATATATTTTGGTGAAAATTGATGTCGAATATAAATTTAAAAATCACTTTTCTTGAGATTTTTTGTTCTTTTTTTGAAGAATAAAAGGTATTTATAATATTGTTCCCCGTAACAATTCAAATATAAACTGTTTTTATTTTGTATTGAAAATATTTATATAGTTTTTTTATTTATAATATAAGAGTAAATTTATTTGACAGTTTTGTATTTGATGACTATTGTTCTCTCCTGATTAGCAAATGTTATTGCCAATCTAATAATATCTTTTGTTATTATTACTTTTAAATATAAATAGTATCTTTTGTCATTATTTAACTCGCTGTTTTTGTTTTGTTTTTTATTTTATTAATTTCATGGGTGATTGTATTTATTTGATAATAAATTGAAGCCATTTCTAATAGTGATAATTTGTTATCGCATGTTTGATTTTAAATTCAGCATAAATCTGAGTGTGATTCATCACTTTAATTACTGATGAACACAAGGCTATTTTTTTTACAATTGATGTAAAACAGTAAAAATATCCTCACTGCAAGAGGATAATAATTATTTATCCGTCGTTGTTGACAAAATATTTAAAATAAATTGGCCATAGGCCATACAGGAGTAATAAATGAAATACGACTTTATTGTCGTGGGTTCAGGGGCAATTGCAGGTTCAATCTCCTATGAGCTGGCAAGCAGAAATCTTTCAGTTTGTCGGGTTGGAAGTACTGATCGAACTAATGCCGCTTCCAAAGCCGCAGGGGCGATGAATGGCTGTTTTGGCGAAATTACCAGTGGCTTATTAGCGAGTGAGCACGGTAAGTTGAAATTGAATATGGATTGTATTTCTAAAGCGCTTTGGCCTGCCTGGGCGCAGCGGTTAGCTGACTCTTCTGGTGATACGCGATCTCTGTTCACCGCTAAAGGGACTCATGTGATACTGAATACCGCCGGGATGGAAGAGATTGACAGTGTCAATTATGACGCTATCGAACAAACCCTGAACGAATATGCGGCTCCTTATGAAACCGTTGATCCACGTGAAATTGAGTGGTTAAAGCCTAATGATCTGGTGCGTCCGCTTCGTGCTTTATATATTCCTGACGAACATGCCCTGGATTCGCATTTACTGCTGGAAAAGCTGGATGCTGCATTGGTTGCGGAAGGTGGCGTCCTCAAAGATGAGAATGTTAAGAGTGTGCTGATTGAAGACGGTTTAGCCATTGGTGTCGAATTGCTAAGTGGCGAGCGTTTAATGGCGGATAAGGTGGTGGTTGCTGCCGGTGCGCACTCGTTGGATCTGTTATCAAATATCCCTTCTGTTGTCCGGCAAATCCCGCCGATATTTGCCGGTTACGGGGTATCCATTCTGGTCAAGATGCCAAAAGGCAGAGCATTGCCGACGTCGGTCATTCGTACTCCTAACCGGGCATTTGCTTGTGGGTTGCATTGTGTACCACGGGGTGATGGTGTTCTATATCTCGGTGCAACAAATATTCTGGCTGAAAAACCACGCAGTCAGGCATTGATTTCAGATGTGCAGTTTCTGCTGGATTGTGCGTTAGATCAGTTGGATATTAACTTGCATGATGCTGATATTCTTTCAATTCAGGTCGGTAACAGACCAATCCCGGCGGATGGGTTTCCGTTAATTGGTGAATGTGGTGTGAATGGCCTTTGGCTGGCTACCGGGACTTACCGTGATGGCTTACATCAGTCACCGTTACTGGCAGATTATGTTGCTAATGCGTTGACCGGAATAGAAAATACGCAAATTAACCTGGATTCCTTCAATCCGGTTCGCCCTCCGTTAGTCGGTTTCTCCCGTGAAGTGATGGCTAAAGAAACCGTCCAGCAAATGCTTGCCACAGGTTACGAGTATCGCTGGGATATCAAACCTTATTGGTTGCCGCTACTGAATGAAGGCATGACACGCAATTATCAGGATGTGATCGAATCGCTTCATCCTCAGTTCACGCCACCGCCAGAACTGGTTGCTTTCTCTTATATTTATGAATCCATGCGTGAACGGTTACGTAGCTACTATGAGGCATGGTCATGAACTCTTTGTTGAAAGATCAGGCGGCTATTGATAAGGCCAGGGAATTACTGGTAGAGGCAGGTGTTTGGGATGTGGAAACCGATCTTACCTGTCTGGCTGATCGTTATCTGGAAAGGCGCTGTAAGGATCGCGCCCGTGATGAATTTATGCTTGCGGTTCATGAGCGCTGTAATCGGATCCCTCTTGGGCATATTGTCGGCATTGCGGATTTTGATGAACTGCCTTTGGTGGTCGGTACGGGGGTCTTTATTCCGCGTCCTCATAGTCAGATTATCCATAAATGGCTGGAGAATGAACATGAAGTACCCCAGGGATCAGGGGTTCTGGATTTATGTTCGGGGAGTGGTGCTATCGGTTTAGCCATTGCTAAACGTCGCCCGGATTTAAAGGTCACTTGTGTTGAATATGATGACATCGCTTTTCAATACCTGACACGCAATATCTCCCGGTTGGCTGGCTGGGCAGTTAAAGCGGAGGCATTAAAAGCCGATTTACGTGATTGGCAAGCATTTTCTCAATTTAACGGCTCGGTAGCGTTAATTGTCGCTAATCCACCTTACGTTCCAGAACAGCAGACAATATTACCGGAGTGGGAGGAACATCATCCTTATGTTTCGGTGTATTCGGGAGATGATGGGCTCGACTTAACGCGGTTGATTATCAAACAAGCCAGACAGCTACTGCAATCAAATGGCTGGTTGGTTATCGAACATGGTGAAAGCCAGGAGGAGAGCGTCAGAACACTATTTTCAGACGCCGGTTTTTCTTTAGTCCGGACAATTATTGATAAAGATATTTCTGACACAACAGGCAGTTCGGTAATCACTGTCGGTTGTCAGCTCATTTGAACTCAGACAGCAGGAGTCTAGATAATGGATGTAAAACAGAAGCAGGATTGGATGACGATTCGCAGGTCACGGACAACCGGCGCTTTAGCGCAAGCTATTGATGAAGGACTGACCAGTTTCACGGTTGTAGAACGTCACGGTAAGCAAATTACAACAGAAGAAGGCAAGGTTTTTACGGAGTTTGTTTCCTGCTCTTATTTGGGATTAGAACATCATCCCGCGTTAATTGAGGCCGCAAATCAGGCAATGGCTCGGACAGGGATACATTTGTCATCGTCCCGTGGTGCAATGCGCCCACAATATTTGAGGCAACTGGAGGAACTGCTGGAAGAAATTTATCAAGGCGGCTCCGTTGCTGTTTTCACTTCCACCAGTAACGTTCACCTGGGTGTATTGCCGTTATTGGGCAGTGGTTCTTTACCTAACTATCCACTTACCCGGCCAGTACATTGGTTGATGGATAAAACGGCTCATGCATCTATGCAGGTATTACGCGGTATTCTCGAACAGTTCGGGCCAGTATCGCGGGTCGATAGTGCTGATGAACAGTCGGTGCAGCAAGCTTTGCAGAACTGTGGCGAGAATCAGCGTACCCCTGTCCTGCTAATTGATGGTATTGGCTCAATGAATGGTTTGATTCCGGTTGCAGAATTAACCCGAAAATTGGCGGCTGCCGGAGGCTATGTCTATGTCGATGATGCTCATGGCATTTCCATTGTAGGGCGCAATGGTGCGGGTTATGCCTTTGCCGCACTTGACCATGTTTTACCATCCAACCTCATACTGGCAGGTTCACTATCCAAAGCATTTGGTGGTGCGGGTGGTTTTGTGGTTGTTGCAGGTGCCGATGATATTGAAGTGATTAGTACTCTGGCTAATCCTCTGGTTTTTGGTCACTCAATTATGGTGCCGATGTTGGCCGCTAACGTTGCAGCAGCAAAACTTCATCTTAGCCTTGAAATAGAAATACGGCAGGAACAACTCTGGAAGAATGTCAATCTGTTTGATTCCCTGACGGGTAATAGCCTGATGAATGCCGGTGTGCAATCTCCTGTTCGTGGGGCGTTATTCGAAAATGAAGTTGAAGGGCTTGAAGCTGCACGCCTGCTGCGTGACAACGGCATCTTATTGTTCCCGGTATTTTATCCGCTGGTTCCAGATGGTAACGCCATGTTGCGTTTTGCGTTCTCCAGTGAGCATAAGGAGAGTGAAATCAGGCAATTAGTGAATACTTTATTCAAAATACGGGAAAAAGGGCTGAATTGGGCTAAACCACAGGCCATTGCTCCACAGGTACAAGTGACACAATGAATTCGTGATGAAGCACAACTCTATGACTCAATCAATAATAAATAAGCAGGACATATTACAACCTTACAGGGAGTCTCTGGATGTTATTAATATGCAGATTTTGTCGCTGCTTTCTGAGCGTATGCAGATCTGTATGAAAATCGCTGAGATAAAAGCAAAATGGGATATTCCGATGATGCAGCCACAACGTATTACTTCGTTATTGGATATGTTGAAGGATAAATCAACGGATTTTGGGCTACGGCCTGAATATACTGCGTTAATATTCCAATTAGTTATCGAAGAAACCTGTCGTCAAGAAGAAGAATTGATTGATCGGTTGTTACGCGAGAAAAAAAAGAATAATGAAAATACTGCTGATTGATAATTATGATTCTTTTACACAAAACATTGCTCAATATCTGTATGAAGTGACCGGCAGTGTGCCATCTGTCGTCACCAATTCTCTGACTTATGAAGAGTTGGCGATAGACAATTATGATGCTGTCGTGCTTTCTCCAGGGCCAGGGCATCCGGCTGAAAATAGCGATTTTGGTGTCTGTGCTGAAGTCATTGCCCGCGCCGAAATTCCACTATTGGGTATTTGCCTTGGTCATCAGGGCATTAGCCTGGCATTTGGTGGTTTTGTAGAACATGCGCCTAATCCGGTACATGGTTATCGCAGTCGCATCAGGAATACCGGGGAAGGATTATTTCTCGGTTTGCCTGAGCAATTTGAAGTGGTCAGGTATCACTCGCTAGTCTGTACCCGGTTGCCTGACAATCTTAAATGTACCGCCTGGACTGATGATGGCTTAATTATGGCCATTGAGCACACCCAAAAACCGATTTGGGGTGTTCAATTTCATCCTGAGTCGATTGATTCTGAATATGGGCGTGAATTACTGAGTAATTTTGTTCGCATAGCAAAGACGTCTAAAGAGCATAACGGGCAGGATATTACCGCTCAGAATAAGTATATTTCTGCCCATGAAGCTTATCTGGCGGTGGGTGGAAAGCAACATCTCAATCTGAATTACCGTGAATGTCAGGGCATTATCGATCCTGAATCTCTGTTCATTCAATATTATGGCAATGATACTCACTCTTTCTGGCTGGATAGTGAAAATTCGGACAGGCCCAATGCCCGCTTTTCAATCATGGGAAGTGGCAATGAACAGGGTGCAGTCAGGCTTGAATATCGTGTACAGACGGAGAGTTTGCGTTTGACCGGCCCTGATGGTGAAAGGATTGTTCAGGGTGATTTTTTCTCATTGATGTCTGAACTGCTTGAACGGGTGAAAATTTCCGCACCAAAACAGATGCCATTTGTCTTCAAAGGTGGCTTTGTTGGTTATTTAGGATATGAATTAAAGGCGTTGACAATTGGTAGCAGCAAATATCATTCAGAACATCCTGATGCCAGTTTAATCTTTACTCCGCATTTTTTTGTCTTCGATCACCAGCAGGATAAACTTTATGAATGTCTTATCACGCCAGTAGGCCAGCCACAAAATTGGCCGTCGGAACCTGTAGTGACCATTGCAAAAAATACCGGTGGAGTGATACCTGACTTTATTCCTGGCGCTGTCGATCAGAACAAAATTCGTTTGGAATATGGGGCGCAGAAGTATATGGATGGGATCCATAAATCACTTCAATACATCACTGATGGCGAATCTTATGAAATCTGTCTGACGAATAGAGCAAAGATGGCTTATTCAGGACGGCCATTGGATGCTTACCGACGAATGCGTCATGCCAGCCCCGTGCCTTACGGCGCTTATCTGGCATGTGGGGATTTTTCCGTACTGAGTGCATCGCCGGAAACGTTTTTACGCATTGATGAGGCCAGAGGTATTGAATCCAGACCGATTAAGGGGACCCGTCCACGAGGAAGGACGGCAGCTGATGATCAGCATTTTCAGGCGGAATTGAGTCAGTCAGCCAAAGATAGAGCTGAGAACCTGATGATAGTGGACTTAGTGCGCCACGATCTTAATCAGGTGTGTCGTCCTGGCAGTGTTCATGTCCCTGAATTGTTTAAAGTTGAGAGTTTCTCTTCTGTGCATCAATTGGTTTCGACAATACGCGGTGAATTACGTGAAGGCACTTCATCAATGGAAGCCATCCGGGCATGTTTCCCGGGAGGATCAATGACTGGCGCGCCAAAGAAACGCACAATGGAGATCATTGACTCTTTGGAATCATCGGCACGCGGTGTCTATTCTGGTGCGCTTGGATGGCTATCTTTCAGTGGTGAAGCAGAGTTGAGCATTGTTATCCGAACAGCGGTGTTACATCAAGAATGTGCCGAGTTCGGCATTGGTGGTGCCATTGTCGCTCACTCCGATCCTTATGATGAATTTGAAGAAACATTGGTGAAGGCCAGTGTGCCCTATTTCAGTTTTAGTCATATAGCGGAGGAAGTGTGAGTAACCGTAAAATCGTCATTCTTGGTGGGCAAGGTGCTATTGGTTCTTTATTGGCGCGCCTTTTTACCCAAAGTGGTTGCACAGTATACCGTGTTGACCAACGGGCGCAGGGAGAGCATTCTCTCTGCTGCCAACTGGATATCTTAAATCCCGCAGCGGTTTCTGAGGCGATTTTTACTGAGGCGAAGGCGGTCGTCTTTGCCTTACCGGAAGCGGTTGCAATACAGGCTCTGCCTTGGGTGCTATCGGCGGTTGGTGATGATGTACAGATAGTATCAACCTGTTCGGTTCAGGCGCCTTTCCATTCCGCTTTAAGAGCTGCCGCCCCTGGGCAGCCTTTCATGGGTGTTAACCCGATGTTCTCGCCATCCTTGTCGGAGCAAAAAAGGCCAGTTGCAGTCATTCTTGATAACTGTCATGTTAACCCGCATTGGATTGAGTTGGTATTGACGCAGGCCGGTATGCGCATCAGTAGAATGACGCCGGAGGAACATGATCGGATGATGGCGTTTTGTCAGGCTTTACCCCATGCCGCGATATTGATTTTTGGCCTGGTGCTGGCGAAAAGCCCATTGGATATTCACACTCTGGCGACTGTTGCACCGCCGCCAATGCGCACCATGCTGGCGTTATTATCAAGGATTTTACGCAATCCAATGGAAGTGTACTGGGACGTTCAATATGAAAACCCGATGGCGGCTGAACCGCGTCAGGAGCTGCTGTATGCCATACAACAGTTAGATTCAATAGTGCAGGCTGGCGATCAAACTGAATTTGGCAATAACCTCAGACACATTGCACAACAACTGGGGGAACAGCTCAATATTAGTGCTGCTGATTGCCAGCATATTTTTTCAACGCTTGAATGATAATAGGAAAGGAGTTGAGGGGATGTCATTAAATAGAGTTGCTGAGGCTAATGGGCGGGCAGGACTCAGAAATTGGCTGGGATTGCTGATATTGATGTTGCCGGTATTGTTGGTGACGGTGGACAATACGATCTTAAGCTTTGCTTTACCCAAAATTGCTGAAGCTCTGGGCCCCAGTGCAAGTCAGCAATTATGGGTAATTGATGCTTATTCACTGGTGTTGGCGGGTTTGCTGGTATCAATGGGGAGTATTGGTGATCGTGTCGGTCATCGTTCATTGCTGTTATTTGGATCTTTGGGATTCACGGTTATTTCGGTGTTAACCGCGCTGTCAACGTCACCCGGACAATTAATTGGAGGGCGAGCCGTACTTGGGTTTTTTGGTGCGATGTTGATGCCTTCAACTTTGGCTTTAATCAGCACTCTTTTTGAGGATCGTGAACAGCGTCGGTTAGCTGTTGCTATCTGGGCGACAACATTAACTGTCGGTTCGGCGTTGGGGCCTGTTATTGGTGGTGTTCTGCTGCAATTCTTTGACTGGAATTCCATTTTTCTATTGGCAGTACCAGTATTAGTGCCATTGTTGATCTTCGGACCGATGTTATTGCCAGAGTCCGATAAAAAACAGGATGGCATTATCGATGTGTATAGCGTTGTATTATCGATCATCGCCATGGTTGGGATTGTTTACGCGATTAAACACCTTGCCAGTGATGGGTTTGAAATAAGTGTAATAGTGGAATTGTCTATTGGTTTGGTTGCTGGTGTGTTGTTTGTTCGTCGGCAGCGGCGTCTGCCTGTGCCGTTAATGGATCTCTCACTATTCCGCAATGGTATGTTCACTGGTTCGATTATGGTCAACTTATTGAGTCTGGCCCTACTGGTTGGCTTTGTCTTTTTTGCCACTCAGGTCTTGCAAATCGTATTGGGTATGAAGCCGATTTCAGCCAGTTTAGCGCTGGTTCCCGGACAAATAATGGCGATTATCATTGGCATGGCGATAGTGCCTGTTGCTCAACGGATACCGGCTTATTACCTTGTGCCAATGCTGCTTGCTTTTGCGGGCATTGCATTTCTTTTGGTAGCCAGTTTCGGCAGCGATTTGACCACACTGGTGGTTGCGTTCGCATTATTAAATGTTGGTGTAGGCGCAATTGCGTCGGTGTCTAACGATCTGGTGCTTTCGTCAGTGCCGTCATCTAAAGCTGGGGCCGCATCGTCAATAAGCGAAACCGCTTATGAAGTGGGTGTTGTACTTGGCACGACAATTATCGGTGGATTGGTGACCGCTTTCTATCGTGTCACTTTGCAATTGCCGGATGGGATCTCTCACGAACAGACTGGGTTGGCATTAGAAACTCTGGCTGGTGCTTACGTTGTAGCGAACTCATTAGCCGAGGCGGAAGGGCAACAATTGATGACTGCGGCAGCAGGATCCTTCACCAGCGCTATTCATATGATGAGCTGGATGACAGCGGTATTGACCGGCGTCGTGGTATTGATCGCCTGGCGTTTACTGAAAGCGCCACAGAAACAACAAGTGCTTGAGTATTGATAATCTTATGTGCAGCCGTTGGTAATGGCTGCACCGCGTTATGCTGATGATATTTGGTTTTAATTTAATTAAAAATATAATTATCTTATTTTCATGTGCTGGGAATATTTAATTGCATAGGATTTAAATTTAAATAATTAATAAAATAATTACGCAAGAAGATAAGATGAGAGTGAAAATACATATTATGAACAACGATAGGCAATAAATTATCTTTTCCTATAAGCCTTTTCTCTAAACGGAGATAAATATATCATTGAATGATTAATATTCTGGATTTAAAGGGGTTTTATGAGAGTAAAATATCGCGGGGAGTTATATAACGGAAGGATGATTCTAAAACGACAAATTTATATTTAGGAGATTTCTTATGAATAAAGTAAAGATTGTTGCTGAAACTTTGGCTGAATTGCGTGAACATTATTGTCTGATGGGTATAGAGCGGCAACCAAAACAATTGAAGACTGCGGATTTTGACGGATCGGTCATATTTTCCGACGATCCGAAAATAGCCACTGTTCCACCTGCATTTTTTACCGTACAGACTATACAAGAACTGAAGAAGTTAGGTGGAGTACCTGACAGCAATTATGGTCCTGGAAAAATGGAACCACATCATCCATTACCTGAACCGTTTTCTGCCGAACGGCTGGCAAATGTCCCGAGTAGTCATATTGATTTGTGCAAAGCTTTTCGTGCCTATATTTATGGTAATTCTGCTTTGGTCAAAGATTATGAAAACATTATTAATGCTAAACGTTTTCCGATGAACGTGGCGCTATACAGTGGTAATAGTATTACTGTTGCTGCAAATAATCCATTGATCGTTCAAAGTCAAGATGGTCACGGTGAACCTGTTGTATTGGTTTATGAGCAGATAACTATTGAGCCTGGTGGACAAATTATTTATCGCACTAATGGTACTGTTCAAACGAATATAATAACAAAGGTTGGCATTTCAGATTCAGATGACGAGCCATGCAATATCATTAATCAGGGAGGTAATGGGAGTAATGGCGGTAATGGGAATAATGGATATGATGGGAAGAGTGGCAGTAATGGTAACGCGGGACAGGATAATAAAAACTCCTGTGCAACGGGAGCAACAGCAGGTACTAACGGCTCTAACGGTATAGATGGTGGTGTCGGAAGCAATGGTGGAAATGGTAGTAATGCATACGATATTAATCTTAACGTTAATCACATTACCGGCTCAGTGAACTTAGCAACGATAGGGGGTAATGGGGGTGATGGCGGTAATGGAGGTGATGGCGGAATAGGAGGAAATGGCGGTAATGGGGGACACTCTACTAATTATTGTAGTGCTGGAAGGGGAGGAAATGGGGGGCGTGGAGGAAATGGAGGCGATGGGGGAAATGGCGGTAAAGGAGGAAATGGGGGTAATATCTATTTTAACTATACTAGTGGCACTCCAACCATTAGCGCTAAGTCCGTAAGCGGTTATGGTGGCGCTAAAGGTTATGCTGGTTCTAGAGGCATTGGCGGTTATGGTGGTAGTGGTTCTCCCAGTGGTAGCACTGGCCCAAATGGGGTATCGGGTAAAGATGGAATTGTCGGAGCAACTGGTGCCGTGGGCTCTGTCTATATTAACGGTAAAAAGCAGTAATAATACGAGATACTTTTATAGAAGAATTAGGGATATTGCTCGCCTGTGGTTGCAGGCGGGTAATGATCAATGTCTCTCAGCTTATAACCGGTACTCAAGTGAACGATAGTTGTACTTTGTTATGATGATTATTGCCCTGGTATTGCGTCTGACCCGTTTTTTTATGTATTAAATGCCGCTAAGATAATATTTCATTTTACAGTATTATTACCGATATTTTAAAAGCATTTAGAAAATATTGTAAACAGAGTTGTTTATGATTAGTAATAGAATGATATTCTGATATGTCATTTAAAAATTTATTTATGAGATTAATTTATTTAAGAATTGGATTTTATTATTGAAAGTTGGTTTTTATAATTTCATGATTAAACAACGCCTGTATTTTTCATCTTATTGTAATTATTGGCAAATGTCATTATATCTTATTGCTGTTCCTTTGTTTTTATTTGCTAATAATAGAGTTCTGAAATTAAAAATTCTAATTGGCTAACATTAAAAATCAGTTATGTGTCACACAAATATCTTCTTTAGTTAATGGAAAAAACTGGAAATCACATTAATATTATTAATTGTGGGATTTAAATGCCATATTCAATCGCTTTCCGTAAAGTAGCTAAATATTTTTCTACTCAACTCTAGGTGTTTTTGGTTAAAAATTAAGTTTTCAGGGGGATATATTAATTCTCATGGAAATTATTTGTTCAGAGTTTTTCGCCAAATTATTTATACGGTTATTAAGTGTTTATTGTTATAACAAAAATAATCATTTAGAGAGATAAAATTCAAATGAAAACACATATTCTACATTTTGATTTAGCTCAAGGCCATTTGCGTAGCCAATCCAACCAGTTAAGCCTTTGGGTTGGCGAACATAATATACCGTTGCAAGAACATGATGAATCAAGTTTAGCCAAGTCAGCTGCCGGGAATTCAGCTCTGGATATGGTTTTACGTTATGGCTCGCACAATATTAGCCATTTTGCTGAGGTACCTGAGCACTATTTTTTACCTCATCACGTTACTCTGATTAAAGTGGTTGGTGATAAATCCGGACCTTATCGTTCCTCATTGCCGGTTCTTTACCATATTTCTTACCATGTCCCTAATGCTCATTTACGTCGTTATGCTAAACGTCATATAGAAAAACTCGCAGTAAATAATGTGGGTATGGCTTTACCTGGCAAACTCAGTGCTTTTGGGGTTAATAGTCAACATTTAGCGCGAAATTCTATTCATTGCAGTGATCTGTTGGTTGCAGCTAATGAAATGAAAACACCGTGGGATGTTGCCTGCTCTATTGTGTTTTCCCATCCGGAATTGGCTAACAGTCAGGCCTATTCGGCATCAATTGTCATGAATGGACATATTGCCCCACCGGAAGCAATAGATCCGTTGCAATATAACCGGGTTTATGAACTGGCTATATCGATATCAAGTCAAGGGCCAGCAACGGAAACCGATGGCTTTGCAACTTATGGTCAATTAGTTGCCCCTGATGGTAGCGAAATGTTCTATGAGTTTGACTGGGTGGGTCAAGACGGACAGGTGATTTTCGCCGAAGGTGATCCGGTGATGCAATATAACCTATCGGATGAAACGGAGAATTATTCAGGCTCGCCGGCATCTAATGCACTGAAAACTTCGCATAATGATGATCGACTGCAAAATCATAACTGGAGTGTCAGCCAGAGTGCGTCTATCGATATTACCGAGTTCAAAGATCAAACTTCAGCATTAGCTGTTAAGCGAGATACCAGCCAAATTTGGACCGCCACTAACCGTACTCCCAATCACGGAATGGATGTCTATGCCAACAGCATCCGTTACGATCCCGGGCAAAATTATTTTTCCATTGACTTTAAGAACAAATATTTACGTCAACTTGGTGTTTATATTCAGTTCTTTAAAGACACTCAAATGGAACAGCCGATCGATAATCCAACGGTTGATGGTGATTGGCCGTTTTATTTCCCTAAAGAGTTGGCGGAATTATTCGAAACGTCATCACAAAAAGCCCTTGGTGTGTTGGCTAATGTCAATACGATCATGGGGATCCCGATGCCCACGGATCCCACTAAATTTGGCTTGCCCTGGCCGGCTGAAGCCCAGGCAGCTAAATTCTTGTTTGGTGGTTTGGGAACTTCCCGCTGGGAGAACCCGATTGTCTGGCCGGGTGTGATTTTGACCGGTATGTTCCAATACGGTATTCCGGCCCTGATGATGTTAGCTGGGGCCATGGTAACTAACAGCCAGTGGTATAAAGATTTTATTTCTAATAAGGATAACGTTGCCATACTGGCAGGTATTGCTTTCCCATTGATTGGTGGTGGTGCCGCTGTCGGTTCAGCGTTATTCAATACTAAAAAAGTGCTTACCAGTTTAGCCAGTATTGCCATTGGTATTTTGGCGAAAAAAGGGATGGAAGCGTTAGCGACTTATGTTACAGCCCAGGTGGCAGCCAGTGCAGCCGCACAGGCGGTTCCGGTGGTTGGTTGGGCGTTCCGGTTAGCTGCGATTGCGCTGGATGTGGCACAGATCGCTGTAACCACGGGTGAATTACTTTCCTCGCCCGCCACATTGGAAGTGGATATCAAGCGTCAGATGACGCTAGCTTTTACTCTGCATCCTGATCCTGCTCATGGTGAAGTGGGCCGTCCGGAAACCGCCATCTGGCCGCCAGTGGCCGTACAGTGCCAGGTAACGGTTGAATATACCAACGGCACCTACTATACCCAGACTATTCCATTACCCGCGACGGGTTCCAGTACACCGCTATCTTTTAATTTCAATTCGGTTGGCTGGGGTGGAACACTCAAAATCAAGGCTAATGTCTATTCAGCTACTGGCTGGTTAGCGGGGAGCTACACCAGTGAGCTGCTAAATGCGCAACCAGACGACCCCAATGAAGGCATTATGCGCGTCAGTGGCAATATAAAAGAGATGTTAGTGCCTCTGACTCAGGTGACTCAATACGAATATTGGGAACAGTTGTCTTACGATAGCGATAAAAAAGAATATCAGTGGATTGAAGGCAGCGTACCGTTGGAAACCCAGTCTTCTGCCAATTGTAGCAATGTAGGTAATAACATCTGCAAGCTGGTCAATATGACAATTCTGGATTCAGATTATCAGGTTGGTTATTGCTATCAGGCTTCTGGTCAGAATATTCCATTGGAAGATCCATCTAGTCCATCCAATAGCGGTCAAATGTATGTGCTGCAAAATATTTCCATTCTGAGCAACGACACGCTGAATGAGCGTCTAAAATTATCCGAGGTGGGCTTCAAAGTACAACCCTTGATCAGTTATAACAGTTTTGGCGAAGGGCCGGACGATAAAACTATCACGCCTTATAACTTTATTATTGATTCTCGATTCGGTGAATATCACTTACGTCGAGTGGATCTGCGTGACGGCAGACATGATTTTAGTTTGACAGATAACCTGCTGTCTTGGGGAACTTTCACTATTCCTCATCTGGATGCAATGGTGGTTCATCCGAGTGGTTATGTCATTGCGGTCAGTTGGCAATACAGCAAGATGCAGATTCTGCCGTTGGGTGATCAGGGTTACCCGGATGCTCAGGCACCTGCGGCCCAGATTGTTTCTGGTGAAGGAATTCGACAAGGGCTCATGCATGGACCAATTGCACTGACTGTCACGCCAGATGGTCGCATCTTATTACTGGAAACAATCAATACCCGTGTTCAAGCGTTCGATACTAAAGGCAACCCATTTCCAAGTTTTCCAGGGGCAACACTGTTTAAACTAGCTACTGCTGAGTATCAGACAACACTGGATGCTCAGGTGTTCTCTCCAGCATTACAACAAGCATTCCGTGAACAAGGGCTGACATTCCTGTTTAGTAACAGTGATCCGAGCTTTATACATTCACTCAATACTGGCGTACTGGATGAGCAGATTATTGCCACCTTTGCGCAAGATGGGATCTATCTAAGTTATAACCAGACCGTAGACGGTAATATTGACCCAGTTGGCAGCACAACGGTTGACGTGATACAGCAAGGACAGAGCTGGTTGGTATATGACCCGCAGAAACCCGCGACTTACACGTTGACCGCTCAGGGACAAACAGTATCCGTATATAACGATTTGAGTAATGTGCGAGTCATTGCTATCGGTCAAGGTGTCAAATGGCAGATTGATGATCTTGCTGGCGCCCGTTCCTGGTTGTTAACCCTTGATGCAACGGATCCTGCTGAAATTACAGTGGCTGATTATTTGGCCTATATGCCACTGAATAAACCAGAGGGAATAACTTATCTGGATGTTGCGGTTGAATCTAAGGGATATATTTATATTCTGTCATACCGTAATGAAGGGCGTGATCCAACGGATTATATCCTCGATATTTATGAGCCTAACGGTAAATTCCTGGTGACTGTCCCTGATCCGACATTAATTCCTGATCCGACTAAACGTCAGCATATTGTTGCTGCGCATTTGGCGATAGATTCATTCCGTACCCTAGTAGCGATGAATTACGGCAAGTTCCTGGGGGAAAATCAACGTACCCAGCCACAAATCAGCCAATGGACGCCAACCACACCGATATTTGATTTGGGTATCGATCAATTACCTATATTCCAGCAACACGATATGGACAAAATCCGTGAAGTTTTTGCTGAGAACAAACACCCTCTTAGTAATCAGGCAACTATCGAAACTATCAATAACAATGGTTATTTCATCATTACAGATGTTAATACCCGTTACCCGGTCATATGCACAGTAAATAGCGATAATTTGCAGATTATTTCTGTCTACAGTTTCTCGGAGAAAAATATGTTATTAAAAAGTTATAGTTCGGGATTTAAAGCGGTCTTGCAATTATTAGGTCTCTCGGAGAGCGATGTAACGGAGAAAGTCGTTATTCCATCTTCGTTGCAAGGCTCTTTACGGCCTGACGACCCACAATCTCTGGCTCCTTCTTATACGGCAGAAGTGTCGTCAGCATCGGAGCTGTTGACCCTTTCTGGCATTCCCCCTGTTGAAGCTCCAATATCTTTTCCGGCAACCATTGATGTTTTTGCGATTGGAGAACTGGTGATTGCTAATGGTGAGACTTTGGAAATTAACAGCCCAAATTCACAGCCTATCGTGGTAGCGGTGGATACTCTGATGATTGAACAGGGTGGGCAACTGATATGTGACGCTAATGTAATTCTAAATGTACAAACTTATACCCAAACTCAGGAGAATACCCATGAATAAAATGAAAACTGTTGACGAAACTTTGGCTGAATTACGTGAACATTATCATTTGACCGGTACTGATCGGCAGCCAAAGCAATTGAATACTGCGGACTTTGACGGGCCTGTCATATTTTCTAACGATCCGAAAATAGCCACTGTGCCACCCGCGTTTTTTATCGTACAAACCATACAAGAGTTGAAGGAGCTTGGGGGCGTACCTGACAGTGAGTATGGACCAGGCGGAATGGCACCACACCATCCGTTACCTGAACCCTATTCTGCTGAACGGTTGGCGAATGTCACCGGTAATCATGCTGATATATGTAAAGCTTTCCGCGCTTATATCTATGGTTATTCTCCGTTGGTCAAAGATTATGAAGATATTCTGAACGCTAAACGTTTCCCGATGAAAGTCGCGTTATACAGTGGTGAAGATATCGTTGTCACTGCCAGTAATCCATTGATTGTTGGAAGTAAAGAGAGTCATGGAGAACCTGTTAACTTGAATTTTAATAAGATAACGATTCAACCTGGCGGTAAAGTGATTTATCTCACCAATGGCACGGTTCAGGCGAACGAAGTGATCATCGTTAGTACCTTGGGTACGGATAATGATGGCCCGAAC
Source organism: Photorhabdus sp. RM323S (assembly GCF_042879375.1). Taxonomy (NCBI): domain Bacteria; kingdom Pseudomonadati; phylum Pseudomonadota; class Gammaproteobacteria; order Enterobacterales; family Morganellaceae; genus Photorhabdus; species Photorhabdus sp. RM323S. The sequence continues at coordinate 15,139 of NZ_JBHFKZ010000056.1, read as the reverse complement.
ATTGAAAATATTGGCGGAAACGGAGGCAATGGCGGGAACGGAAACAATGGTGCCAATGGGAAAGACGGCAGTAATGGTAACCAAGGTAAAGATAATAAAAACTCCTGTGCAACGCAGGCTACGTCAGGTACTTCAGGTGGCGGTGGTACTGATGGCGCCAGAGGAAGTGACGGCGAGAAAGGAGGAGATGCCGAGGATGTTAATTTTAAAACCGGTACCATCACAGGCTTTGTGAATATGCTGACACAAGGCGGTAATGGTGGTAATGGCGGTAATGGTGGTAACGGTGGTAGTGGTGGGAAAGGAGGGAATGGCGGTGCTTCTACCAGCGAATGCAGGGCTGGAAACGGCGGTAATGGTGGTAGTGGTGGGAATGGTGGTGCCAGCGGTAATGGTGGTAACGCGGGTAACGGTGGTAACATCTATTTTACTTACGACGAAGGGGGAAGCGCATCCTTTAAGGCCAGAGCAATTGCTGGCAATGGTGGTAATGGTGGCAATGGTGGTTCTGGTGGTGTCGGCGGCGGCGGCGGTAGTGGTTATTCCAGTGGTAGCTCAGGTAAAAATGGTACATCGGGGAGTACAGGAACTGCCGGAAAAGCAGGTACCGTAGGCTCAGTTTATGTCAACGGCAAAAAACAATAACGGCAAGGAGGAGTTATGGTCGCAGATATTCAAATTTTGGGTACTAATGGCGTGAATGGTGCCGATGGCGCCAATGGCGCTAATGGTCAACGGGGTGTTGATGGTCAGAATGGCTCTCGTCGTAGGCCACCCACTGCCGGTGGCCCTGGTGGTGATGGTCAACCCGGTCAGAATGGCCTGGATGGTCAATCAGGTTCTAGCTGGTGGTTTGCCCTGCGTTGTCATCATTTTGACGTACAGAGTGTGGTGAGTATTAGCAATAGTGGCGGTAATGGCGGTGATGGTGGTACGGCGGGTTATGGCGGCGATGGTGGTGATGGCGGTAATGGTGGCCGTGGTAGTTCATCATCGTCAGGGATGCCGGGTGGTAACGGCGGTAACGGTGGCAATGGTGGTAATGGCGGTAATGGCAGCGATGGCGGTAATGTTTGGGTCAGATACATCCAGACTAGCTTACCGAAACCAATATCTGCCACCTCTGATGGAGGGGATGGCGGCATCGGACAGCCGGGTGGCGCTGGGGGGATTGCTGGGCGCGGTGGGGTAAATGGTGATGGTTCACATGCACCCGATGGGGGATATGGCATTGGCGGTATTAGCGCCAGTGGGGGTCAGGCCGGGAGAGCCGGAAAGGTTTCTGTAGTTCAATCAAGAGGATAATGACATGAGTGAATCCAGATCTTTTGCCGGTAAATGGCAATTTGCCGCGACTTCTGGCCAGCTGATTACGGTTCAGGCGGATGGTACGCTTAATCTGTCAGCCAAGCAATCAGGGGCAATAAATCAAATGATTAATGCCTATGGCATGACTAACTTTTGGTTACAGGCTGGCAATGGTCAATACCTGGCCGCGAGCGGCAATACTCCTCAAGCTAATCAACCGCGCGATGGTGTGGTTGCTGAGATCCGGTTGGAAGAGGTAGGGGGATCTGGATTTCGCCTGCGTCGTATTAGTAGCAGTGGTGACAGCTACTTGGTGGCGCAACAATCTGGGTTGATTTGGCAGTCAGTCAGTAGCAGTCCGCCCCTGTCAGCTCAATTTACTCGTACTATTGTGACAAAGGACCTGGAATTTCTCAAAGAATGGGGGGCAATGGGAGCCGATCTACGTTTTGCTTATCTCGCCGAAGAGAATTTGAATGAAATGGTGATGATGGCTGTCGATTTGTCCAATGCCGACCTGCGTGGCTCGACATTGCTTGACGCTGATTTAACCAATGTCAAAGTTGATAATTGCAATTTTAGTGGTTGTGATTTAAGCAAGACTGATCTAACGCATATTCATGGTAAAAATGCGCTTTTTGAAAAGTGTATCGTAGGTAGTGATACCAATATGCCAGATGCTGAGCTACCGAACGCCATTTTTCGTGGCTGTGAGAACAGTGGTGGTCAGCCGATATTGAATCGTTTAAAAGCGCCCGGTGCGGATTTCTCTGGAGCGGTGTTACCTTCGGTGATAATGGAGAATGCTGATTTATCTCAGGCGAATCTGGTTAATGTTGATCTAAGCGGTGCCAGTCTGGCTTCCTGTAACTTTACCGGGGCGATCATGACGTTGGTGAATTTGCAAAATACCACCTTGCAGACCTCGAATTTTAGTCAGGCTACGTTAGTCGGCACCGATTTTACCGGGGCGAATATCAATAATGTTAATTTCAGTGGTGCTAATCTGACCAACGCCCGATTATCGTTAACCACCGGTTATAGTCAACTTAACCTCAGCGACAGTACCTTATTAGCGACGGTACTGACAGGAATGGATTTGATTGACGCCAAGATTACCGCCAAAACTGATTTTACTCAGGCACAAATGGATGGAGTCAATCTGAAGGAGCAGACGTTAGATAACGTCATATTCCTGATGGCGTCGATGAAGAAGGTCAATCTGGATTCTACGTCACTTAATGGCGCAGTTCTGGTCGGTGCTAATCTGGCCGGTGCCACTGTTCAGGGTAATGTCTCTTTAGTTGGAGCGAATCTGTCTAATGCGAGTCTGGAAAATGTTAATTTAACTGGCGCTCAATTTGGCGCTTTGTCCACCGTGGCATATCTGGATGAAACAGAGGCTCAGTCATTGGATAATCAGCAATTGCCTGAACAATTACGTCAAATACTGTATCAGGGAAAAGTGCTGATTAACGGTCAGGCAGAGGTGTTGGTTCGTCATCCGGGCCAGAACTGGCTGGTTGAGCATGATGGTAAACCGTTATTTATTCACTATCAGGATGGGCAATTAAACGTTGCACAAGATAATGGCGGTAATGCGGCAATTCTTGCCAACACATTTATGCCTAATGCCATTCTGACTGGCGCTAATCTCTATGCGGTTGATATGTCCGGCGCTCATTGGTACGGCAGTAACGCCAGAGCCGATAACGGCAATTTGGAACAGGTCAACTTGTCGAATGCGAACTTAGCTACCATGAATTTCACTCAGGCGCGGTTATATGGGGCGAATTTATCCTATGCCAATCTGGTAGGAACTAACTTTAGCAAGGCGATGCTGGAACCCACCCAAGGTCTTAAACCGGCATCTCTGGCCTTTGCTTCAATTCAAGGCACTATTTTCACTGAAGCTAAATTGACCGGGGCTAATCTGACTAATGGCGCAGTGGCTTTACCGTTTGAGGAAGCAGGCAAAAAGCTGACAGGTGTGCCTTTATTCAGTACGGCGCTTGAGCTGATGAGTTCATTAGATAATGGCGTGATCTCAAAGGAATTGCGTCAGGTATTTACGGATAATGGCTATAGTTTGCTGTCTGGTGCCAAAATCATTGATAAACAAAATGATCAGTATTGGATCATATCCAATCAGCCACCGGATACCGATTTGAGTTATCGGGGGTACTGTAACTTTACTGTGATTCGGGTAAGTGAAATCGGTAATAACCATCTGCAAATCTGCGGTGGATCGCCATTACGTGTTATCCGTACTGCGGCTGATAATACATTACAGCCGGTCAACATCGCTTTTGGGGTAACGATCGATATCACTCAGGCGATGAATGATGCCACCACTTGTCCAAGTGGTTTGCGTTATCAGTTACTGAATAGTGGTATCAGCTATCAGTCATTGATGACACCAGGATTGCCACCTCATCCGCCGAAATGCGTTCCCAGCCCGACCGAATGGTGTTAATGAGTAAGCACATAATCTGGTAAACGGCTAACTGGAGTAAAGAATATCACCATGGATATCATACTCCAGTGCCACCTGAACGCTGGTCAACTCAGGCTTATCGTTATCGAGATCGCAATCTGCCAGAGCGAATGGCGGCGCAAGAGGGGGAATTAACCGCATTAATTTAAATCACATTCATAATTTCATTATTCAATAATATCTATAGGTTTCTGTCTTGTCGTTATTTTTGAAGAATAAAATCATATTTACTGTTTTTATTTGTATTTCCTAATAGTATCTAATGAGATAAATATAAAATTGAAGTTTCTAATTAGCACATATTAAAAGGTGGTGATGTATCACAGAAATATTCTCTTTACTTAATGAAAAAAGTGGTAAATTACATTAATATTTCAAATTATGTAATTTAAATGCTGCATTCAATCGCTTTCTGTATAGTAAATAAATACTTACCTAATTAATTCTCATGGGAATTATTTTCTGGCATCCCTGCTGTTGACGTATCAGAATTCTTTGCCAGAAAAAATAGATGCTTCCGCTATAGCTAATCGGGTTATTAGCCAAAGGAAAGATGCTGGCTATTAATTATTTAGTGTCACAATCGTGGTGATAGCAGTAGATACTTTTGAACTTGACCAAATGGACAACTGATATATGAAGTTATCTTAAACGTATAAACTTAGACTCAGGAGAATTCCCGTGGATAAAATAAGAACTGTTGCAGAAACTTTAGCAATATTACATCAGTATCATCATCTGGTTGGTATAGAACGGCAGCCAAAGCAACTGAAAACCTCAGATTTTGACGGCAAGATAATCTTTTCTAACGATCCGAAGACAGCGACAGTGCCTCCTGCATTTTTTACGGTACAAACCATACAAGAGCTGAAAGAGCTCGGCGGTATACCTAACAGTGAATATGGCCCTGGCAAAATGGAACCCCACCATCCGTTGCCCGAACCGTTTTCTGCTGAACGGCTGGCAAATGTTACGGGTAATCATATTGATTTGTGCAAAGCTTTTCGGGCCTATATCTATAGTGATTCTGCTTTGGTCAAAGATTATGAAGAAATGCTTAATGCTAAACGTTTCCCGATGAAGATTGCGCTATACAGTGGCGAAAGTATTACTGTTACCGCAGATAATCCAGTGATTGTTGAAGATAAAGATGGCTATGGTGAGCCGGTTGCCTTGGTGTATGACCAGATAATCTTTGAACCGGGAGGTCAAATTATTTACCACACTAGCGGTAGCATCAACGCAAACAAGGTCATAGGGAATGAAGGCTCTGCAAAAGAGAACATTGTCAATAGAGGCCATGATGGTGCCGAAGGTCTTGAGGGTGAACCAGGAAATGTTGGGGCTGATGGCAGCAATGGTAGTGAGGGAGTGGGTCATAAAAACGGCTGTTACTTTGACGGCACACCAGGTACTGATGGAACCCGCGGTGCTGTCGGAGCAATCGGGGGGAATGGCGCACCAGGTGAAAATGTCAATGACCTGACTATGAATGTTCAATCTCTTACTGGGTTAATACGGATGCTATCGAAAGGTGGTAACGGGGGTAATGGTGGACATGGCGGTATGGGGGGCCATGGGGGGCGTGGGGGTAATGGGGGTACGGTGACAACATCCTGGGATTACCAGTGGTGTGTTCCTGGGTGTGGAGGAAATGGGGGGCCAGGAGGAGATGGAGGTAATGGGGGTAATGGGGGGAAAGGTGGGGACAGCGGTAACATATATATTAATTTCTCTGACGGTAATCCAATACTTGATGTTGCGTCATTTGGTGGTCTTGGCGGGGAAGGTGGGAAAAGCGGGTTTGGCAGAACTGGTGGGTATCCTGGAGATCCCCATAGAGGAAACTCTTCAGGAGCCTGTGCAAATAAACAAGGGCCCAACGGTAGAGGTGGTGTACAAGGAAAGACTGGTACAGATGGTTCGAAAGGAGAATTTGGCGATGACGGTGAATGCGGCAAGATATATATCAACGGTCATGAGCGGAAATCTAATTCCTAAGTGGTGCCGCAATCAGACAGGTCTGAACAACTATCAATGAGGGCGATGGGTTCAGATCTTCGGGGTAAACACAATAATCTGGTAAACAATTCATCGGAGTAAAAAATATCACTATGGATATCAATATGATGAAAAGTAATAATATGCCGATTGCCATTATCAGCATGGGCTGCCGTTTTCCGGGGGGAGTTAGCTCCCCAGAGGAATTTTGGCATCTGTTGTGCGGTTCAAGTGATGTTATTACCCCAGTGCCACCTGAGCGTTGGTCAACGCAGGCTTATAGTTCCCGGGATCGTAATCTGCCGGGACGAATGGTGGTGCGTGAGGGAGGATTTATCGCTAATGTGGCCGGCTTTGATGCGGCAGTGTTTGATATCAGTAATACAGAAGCGCCTTTTATCGATCCACAACATCGTTTGATGTTGCAGGTGACATGGGAAACACTGGAACGCGCAAGGATACCGCCAAAATCGTTGGCAGGTCAGGCGGTTGGTGTGTATATCGGTGCTTTCACTCATGATTATATGCACTTGCAATTTACCGATTTACGCCGGGCAACGGGTTATACTTCAACGGGGGCAATGGGGACCATGCTGTCAAACCGTATCTCCCATGCGTTTGATTTTCAGGGTCCGTCCTTAACCATCGATAGCGCCTGTTCATCGTCCTTATTGGCAGTACATCTGGCTTGCGACAGTTTGCGTCGTGGAGAATCACAACTGGCGTTGGCGGGTGGAAGCCAGTTGATGCTGATGCCTGATTTTTCGGTAGTAGAAAGCCGTACCGGATTTTTATCGCTTACCAACCGTTGCCACAGTTTTTCAGCTAATGCTGATGGTTATGTGCGTAGTGAAGGAATTGGCGCTGTTTTACTAAAACCCTTGAGCGCAGCTTTGCAGGATGGTGATCCTATATTAGCCGTGATCCACGGTTCAGCTGCAAATCAGGATGGCCGGACTTCTACCATCACTCAACCGAGCAGTACCGCACAGCAACAGGTGATCCGTACAGCTTGTATTCAGGCGGGGATTTCTCCAGAAGAGATTGATTATATTGAAGCTCATGGTACTGGAACGGCGGTAGGTGATCCGATAGAAGCAGAAGCTCTGGGGCGGGTATGCCGTCCAAGACCGACAGATCGCCCATTACTGATCGGTGCCTGTAAATCCGTGATTGGTCATACGGAAGCTGCCGCAGGTATTGCTGGATTGATTAAAGCGGTATTGTGTTTACAGCGAGGACAAGTGCCGGGCAATCTACATGCAGATCCGCCTAATCCCTATATCCATTTTACGGAATTAGGCTTGCAAATCCCCCGGCAGTTAACGCCGTTGTCTGAAGGCAGGGTCATTGCAGGAGTGAATGCTTTTGGTTTTGGCGGGACGAATGTCCATGTGGTGTTGAGCAATAATACCGCGCCTTCCGAACAATTTCAGGCAAGGCAAGAGCAGGCTTTCATGTTGCCGTTGTCTGCACAGTCTGAATTTTCCTTGAAGCAGCAGGCACAAAACATTGCCGATTTACTGCAACAAAAGCCAGATATTGCCCTTGATGATCTGTGCTATAGCTTGGCGACTACTCGCCACTGCTTTCCGTTGCGTAAGGGGGTCGCATTCAGTAACCGAAAACAATTGCAACAACAGCTAACCAATCTGAATGTACCGCCGCAGCGTAATGGTAAAAAAGTGGATCGTTTGGCCTGGATATTTGCTGGCATTGGCAGTGAAGTTTGGAAAGATTCTGTTGTTTGGTTCCAGCAATTTCCTGAGTTTACTGAGCAGTTCAAGCGTTGTGAAGCAATTTGGACGGGGTTTTCTGCCCCTTCCTTATATGCTGCATTGATCTCTGCCGATGAGTTGATAGAGCCGCCAATGCAGTTTGCCGTTCAGGTATCAATGGCTGCGCAGTTGCAGAAGTGGGGGTTCAGACCAGCGGCATTACTGGGTCATAGTTCTGGTGAAATGGCGGCTTGTTATCTGGCGGGAATTTATGACCTGACGCAGGCGCTGACACTTTTACACCAGCGTTACCATTATCTGCAACGTGTGCTGAATAAAGGTGGGGGATTGTTGATCGTAGCCGCTACGGTGGAGCAGATACTCCCTCATTTATCTGCCCCGGATACTAAACCTGCTGTGATGATAGCAGGACGGAATAGCCCCGATCGTTGCTTGTTGTCTGGACCTGTAAGCGAATTGGCCGCCATTTCTGAACGCTTAAAGCATCAGAGGATCGCCAGTAGTCGGCTTAATTATAGAATTGCTTCTCATTCCCCCTATTTGGAGTCAATCAGGGCAGGGTTGGCTGCGGATGCAGCAACGATTCCTGCGGCAAAACCCTTGTTGCCGGTATTTTCATCAGTCACAGGTGAGTTAATTAATGATAAGTTGAGCCCTGAGCATTGGGCTGACAATGTGGTCAGTCCATTCCGTTTTGACGATGCAGTAGAAAATATGCTCAAAGCGGGTTTCCACCATTTTCTTGAAATTTCACCTCAATCCCTGCTAAGTGGTGGATTGCAAGATTGGAGTAAACCTTATCGCGGACAAGTGTTTGCCTGTCGCTCGGGGCAGAACTGGCCTCAGCTATTGGGCCAATTATTTGAAGCCGGTGTTGAGCCTGACTGGCGAGCTCTTATGCCGGCAGCTCGTCCAATCGATCTGCCAACCTACCCTTGGCATCAGCAATCTTATTGGCATGAACCAGAGATCAGCCGTCGTCGTCGGCTGCGTACATTGAGTGGTGTGCTATTGGGTGAAGCCCAGCCGGGTAACGAGAGTTGGCTGGCTGAACTGGCTGTGGAACAAGTGCCTTGGTTACTCGATCATGTCGTCATGGGGAATGCAATGTTTCCGGCTGCCGGTTATATCGAAGTTATGCTGGCGGCGGCGCGTATCTGTTTTCCTGGTGTTGGGTTGGCTCTTGATAATGTTGGATTACAGTCGGCTTTACTGCTGGAATCAGGCATGGAATTCAGGCTAAAAACACAGTTGGATCGTCAACGGATGGAAGTACAGGTCTATATTACCCGTCATCTGGACGAGGGTGCACAGTACCAACTTGCCGCCAGTGCACAGGTGAATATCGTTGTTCCGGGCGCTACGGCTTGCACTATTCCTCCGTTGGCTGCAAATAAGCGCTATCCTGGCATGCGGAACCAAGAAATGTTGTATCAGGCATTCCAACATCTGCATTTCAGCTATAGTGGCGTGTTTCGTACTCTGTGCCATGCGTTTATCGGTGAAGGAGAAACAATCTGTGAGATTGAATTGCCGCCTGCACCAGAGGGAATGGGTTTTCACCCTGCGGCCTTGGATGGTATCTTCCAATCATTATTAGTGATTCAGTCTGCTGATATTCACGCCCCAATCCCTGCCGGCGATTTTCGTATTCCGGTGAGCATTCAGCATTTGCGTATCAATGGTAAATTATCGGGCCGGGTTCGAGTGCATGCCCGAAATACTCAGCAGACACAACAACAGTTGTTTGGTGATATCGATGTTTATACTGACAGTGGCATATTGCTTTGCCAGATCAGCGGGTTTTGCGTTCAGCTTGTCGGTAATAGAAAAAACAGTTTGTCCTCCAAGCTTAACAATCTGGTGGTAGGCCAACCACAGTGGCGTAAATTGTTATCTCAGCCATCAACAGAGTCTGTGACGCAATGGGCTATCTTGGGGGGTGAAAATGCTCTGGCAGGAGAATTGGCTGATGAGTTGCAACGCCGTGGTGGGTATGCTTCGTTGCATTCTGGTTTGCCTGATAGTTATCAGAAAGTTCAGGAGCTAGTTGGCGCTCTTCCCACAGAGACTGAAAGAATATTGATCCTCTGGCCATTGCAGGCTCCGCAGATGACTTATCATTCTTTAATCCATTTGTGCACAGCGCTGGCTGAGCGATCTATGAAGCCGCGTTTGTGGATAGCGACTCAATGTGCTCATCAAGTCACTGAGCAGGATCTGCCTGATCCGTTTGCCGCAGCATTATGGGGAATGATGCGGGTTATTGGTCAACAGGAAGCGACTGCATTGTGGGGTGGATTATTGGATATTGACAATACCACTGTTCCAGCCGAATGGTGGGATGCGCTATTGGCGGATGATGGCGAGGATCAATTGGCTCTGCGCCATCATCAACGTTATGTATTGCGTCTTGTGCCATTGCCTGAAATACCAGCGCTACCGCCAGTGCGTTTTCGTCCGGATGGCTGCTATTTACTGACGGGTGCTTTTGGTGATATGGGGCGTCAGTTGATTCCCTGGATGGTACAGCATGGTGCTCGTCACCTGCTATTGGTTGGGCGTCGTCATACTCTTAATACAGAGGATCAGGCGTTACTGGAAATACTGCACCAGCAGGGGGTTAAGGCTGATTATTTGCCGATTGATCTCGGTGATGAGGAAATGACCGTCGCTCATCTGACTCGATATCGACAACAGGCCAACCAGCCGATGCGTGGAGTGATTCATTGTGCCGCCCATGTTGAAGATCAGGGGTATCGTGAATTGAGTCCCCAGGCATTTGATAGAGTATTTGCTGCCAAAGCATTAGCCGCCTGGACATTGCATCAAGCGTTGGCCGATACACCTTTAGAACATTTCGTGATGTTTTCCTCGTTGGGTGCATTATTGGCTTTGCCTGGCATGGCATCTTATGCAGCGGCTAATGCCATGTTGGATAGTCTGGCCTATTTGCGGCGTCAGCAAGGTTTACCTGCGTTAAGCCTTAATTGGGGGCCATGGGCGGCGGGGATCGCTTTGCGGGATAGTCGAACGCTACCAATACTGGAAAACAGTGGCTTACAGCCATTCGGTTCAGAGGAGGGATTAGCCATTTTAGATCGCTTGTTTGCCCGTATTGAGCCGCAACTGGTGCCGTTCCTGGCGGATTGGTCAAGTTTACTCGCTAGTCAAATGCGTCATTTGGCGCTATTGCGGGATATCCGGCAGGAAAGTGTGGTTCAGTCTTTACCCGCAGATGCAGCACTTGCGGTGAATAATCTGGATGATGTTGTCAGCCTGTTACAGACTTTTTGCGGTGAGATTGCCGGGACACAAGCAGAGGTTTTCCATCCTGACCTACCCTTGACCGACAACGGTATTGATTCATTGAATGGCTTGATGTTGGTACAAAAAATCAACAAACAACTACGCTTGGATATCCCGCTGGAGTTGCTGTTAAGCGATAAACCGCTGTCGGAACTTGCATCGTTGATTACGTATCGACTGCAAATTAAGTTAATTGCGAAGCAGGAATGATCTTAGCAAAAACCGCCGTAAACCCTTGCCCAGTGCGGGCAGGGATATAAGGCGAAAAGCCCAAAGGGCTTTAAGGCGGGCTACTGCGACGTATCCTGACTGAATGGATATCTGCCGGTAAAACAGGCTAAAATGAATGCACTTTATCAATGAGCGCTGAATATGTTAAGAGCGACCAAAGTCCGCCTCTACCCCACACCCGAACAGGCCGAGTATCTTAATGGCCAGTTCGGCGCGGTCCGTTTTGCGTACAACAAGGCGCTGCACCTTAAAAAGCTGGCTTACAAACGTCACGGCGTGAGTTTAAATCCGCGCAAAGACCTCAAACCGCTCCTGGCGGTCGCGAAGAAATCCCGCAAGTACGCCTGGCTCAAGGCATATGACGCTATCGCGTTACAGCAGGCAGTGCTCAATCTGCATACTGCGTTTGATAATTTCTTCAATCCGAAGTTGCGCGCCCAATTTCCCACGTTCAAACGCAAACAGGGCAAGCAATCGAGCTATCACTGTGTTGGGGTGAAAGTGCTGGAGGGTGCGGTGAAGCTCCCGAAATTGTCACCGATAAAGGCGCGCATACACCGAGAAATTGAAGGGGAAGTGAAGAGCATTACGCTGTCCCGAACCGCCACGGGAAAATATTTCGCCGCTATCCTGTGTGACGATGGAAAAGAGGCGCGGGAAAAGCCGGGCGTAATCACCCGCGTGACCGGTTGCGATATGGGTTTGTCCCACTATCTTATCGAGTCGAATGGGGAGAAGGTCAATAACCCGCGTCACCTAATCAACGCCACCCGTAACCTGCGTCGAAAGCAGAAATCGCTGTCCCGCAAACAAAAGGGCAATGCTAACCACGGCAAGGCCCGATTACGTCTGGCGGCAGTCCATGAGCGGGTAGCTAATGCCCGCGCCGATTTTCAACACAAACTCTCTCGAACAATGGTTGACGAAAACCAAGCGCTCATTGTTGAGACACTAAAATCGGCCAACATGATGAAGGATCACCGCATTGCCCGCGCTATCGGGGATGCGGGCTGGCATGGTTTCATCAAGAAACTGGAATACAAAGCCGCAGCAGCGGGCGTCCATCTGGTCAAACTGGATCAGTGGTTCGCCAGTTCGAAAACCTGTCATTGCTGCGGTCACAAAATGCCGGAAATGCCGCTGCATAAGCGGCTCTGGCAATGCCCTTTCTGTCGAGTCGAACATGATCGCGATATCAATGCGGCGCTCAACATCCAGCGCAAGGGCATAACAGCATTACAGGCGGCAGGACTCGTCGTTTCTGCCCACGGAGGCCAGTGTAAATCCGTCATAAAGACGGTTGCGGCCTGAGAAGTGGGAAGCCTCGCCGTTTTTTACGGCGGGGAGCAGTCACAATTGTTTAACCAAAACATTTTCTGAAAGCCCGATAGGGCTTTCAGATTGTTGACGTTCAGCGTTTCGACTATCACGGCTAAAAGAATATAACATCTCCAGCCTTATCGCCTTTTTTTAGCATTTAATACATCGCATTCCCCATTATCAGAATTAAATAACTCGATCTTGATCACATTTCGTACTATCCATTCAGACAGATAAATAATAACGCATTAGAATATTTTAATTATGACACTATCAAATTATCAATATTTTCTATGGAAAGATTCCCGTTTTATCACCAAAGCCAAATTAACTTAAGAAAAGAGAGAGTACGATGGATCAACGCAACACCCCGGTGGTCAGGGCCACGAGTTATCTTTTAATTTACCTGACCGCCGTCTATCCCCTTCATCCGGCTATTGCGGCTGGGATAACGCCGGATAATAGCCAAACACAGGTACAGAATCAGGGTAATGTCCCGATTGTCAATATCGCCACACCGAATGACGCCGGGGTATCCCATAACACCTACCAAGAGTTTAACGTTGCCACTCAAGGTGCCGTACTCAATAACGCCACTCAGACGGCCCAATCACAGCTGGCCGGGCAACTTAACGCGAATCCTAACTTAAAGGGCAAAGCAGCGGAACTGATTATCAATGAAGTCACCGGCAACGGGCGCTCTGAGCTGCAAGGTCAGCTGGAAATTGTCGGCAATAAAGCCAATGTGATGATTGCTAACCCCAACGGCATTACCTGTGACGGCTGTGGTTTTATCAATACTGCCAGTGCCACCCTGACCACCGGTAAACCCCAGTTTGACAAACAGGGTGCGCTGGAAGCGCTAGAAGTTAAACAAGGCCAGATCACCATTGGCGGCAAAGGGCTGGATGGCAAGGCAACGGATTATGTCGATATCATCAGCCGGGCGACGGAATTAAATGGCAAGATTCAGGCCAACACCTTGTCACTGACGCAAGGGGCCAACCGCATCAGCTTAAAAGACGGCACAGTCAACTCTCTCGCCGGAGAAGGCGCTAAACCGCAATTAGCCATTGATACCAAAGCGCTGGGCGGCATGTATGCCAATAAAATCCGGCTGGTCGCCACTGAAGATGGCGTTGGGGTTAATTTGAAAGAGTTAACCAGCGACCAGCGTGATATCACCTTAAACGCCAATGGCAAAATTGAATTAGGCAATACCAAAGCTAAAACTGACTTAAATATTATCGGCAAAGAAACTTATATTGCCCCCAATATTACCGTGCAAGTGGGACAAGATATTACCCTGGCAAACACGGCACTGGAAAATAAAGGCAGCGTAACCGCAGGCCGGGATATGCGGGTATTCGGTGACACCGTACGCAATACCGGTGATAAAGCCTTACTGCAAGCCAACGATAATCTGTGGATACAGAAAGATGCGCAGGGGAATAAAGGTCAGTTAGTCGAGAATAGATCCGCGACGATAAAAACTGTAAAGGGGAATTTGGTTGTCAGGACTCATGAGCTGAATAATGCCCGCAGTCTCTATTTTTTTGAAGAAAGAGAAACCGCGCCCAACCCGGCAGATAAAAATTTCAACATCCTCGAAGCACAACATAAGCATGGACATAATTTAAAAAGTATGCAACCCAGTGTCCTCACATCGGGTGGAAATATTTATATTAACAGTGATATATTATCAAATCAGGAATTGAGCAAAATTGAAGCTGAAAAAGATATTTTCCTGACGGGAAAAAAACTGTCAAATACCAGCAAAATATTGGAAGAAGCATCAGGGTATTTTAATCTCTTTGAATACTTCCCCAAAGACACTTATGTTTCTATCACCGATTCACCTGATACCCCCTCCGGTATCTACAAACTCTCTTCTAATAAGATCCTCGAAAAAATCAACACATATCACCCATGGGATGATAAAAGTTATCATATTTTACCGCCAGGCGAGGTAAAATATGACATAAAAAAAGACAACCTGATCCTTGAGCGGGCAAGTATCATCGCGAAAGGTCATCTTATCGCTGACTTTAGCGACAGCATTAATATTGATACTGACTACCCACGTAAATCGCCCCCCAGTTCAGATTTCTATTATGATCTTCCGGCCAGCAGTGAAACGCTGTCGGAAATACTGTCTGCTAAAAATATCTTATTACACAGTGGAGAAATCACCCTCAAAGATAAAATCAGCGCGGCTAATGATTTAAACATAATTTCTGAAAGCAATATTACCCTTAAAAATTCAATACTTTCGGCACCCAATAATTTATCTATGACTGCCGTCAATAATATCAATATCTGGCAAAGTGATATAAAAGGAAAGGATATCACCGCTATCAGCCGTCATGGAGATATCCTATTTCATAATGGTGATCAATTCGGTTATCTTTGGCACCAACAGAGTACTAATGATCATCCTGTCTCCAATAAATTAGATGCCGTCGGTAATTTAACTATTAACTCGGGTAAAAACCTCCTTTTACAAAACGTCTATTTACAACCGGGTAAAAATATCTCTCTGATAGCAAATAATGATGTGACTATAGAAAACCATGCAGACACCTATAATTTTGCCAAATCAAAGACAGCAAACAGGCATAATGCCCCCATATCAGGAATATTAAATGCCCTCGAATCACTGATAATCCATGCGGGAAATAATATTTCCGCCAAAGGCGCAGATATCTCTGCGGGGAAAGATATTTATTTAATT
>NZ_JBHFKZ010000055.1:0-36102 GCF_042879375.1 Photorhabdus sp. RM323S | reverse complement strand
AAAGGCGCCGTACTGTCCTGCCAGTCCGGTTTGTGGACAAAAGCAGAAGCCACTTTACAGCAGAATCAATGTTATCAGGATGGAAACTGGGGTGGACGTGATTTCGCTGAACACCGATGTAAGCCCGGATATTATGCGGCGGGACTTAAATTTGTGGGTCACCAACGCAGCGAATCAGCTTATGTTATCACCTGTTGTAAATAGCTTTAGAACGTAACATGTTAATATATCTGATTTTTATTTTAGGGGTTTTGTGTTGTCCTTGCTTTGCACTGGTGAGCAGATTAACGCCCTGGCGGGGATTTATCTGTTCGGGGGTTCGGCGCAGGAAAAAACGGTATTACGTCATTCATCTGTCCCCGACTGACAGGATAGGGCGTCTGACGCGAAGCCGAACCCGGTGTTTTCATGCGGCATTTGTTCGCGAACTTGAGGGGGTACTTTTGCGGGCAGACAGGGATATTCTGTTTCGTTCTCATTTGATGCGGCCTGCTCAAATACAGCTGGCCTGTTCGGTTCTGGCACGTTACCCGACATGGCGTTACCGGATGGTTAAAGTAGTGATCCCTCGCTGGGAGCGAACAGGAATTACATTACAAAACTTACTGTATGAGTGGCGTTATACTCCGACGGCTGCCTGTGGTGTTATGGTGGTGGTGAAGCAGGAAAAATAACATTTTATATTGGGGT
The DNA here is from genome assembly GCF_042879375.1 of Photorhabdus sp. RM323S. Taxonomy (NCBI): domain Bacteria; kingdom Pseudomonadati; phylum Pseudomonadota; class Gammaproteobacteria; order Enterobacterales; family Morganellaceae; genus Photorhabdus; species Photorhabdus sp. RM323S. Next base: position 35,412 of record NZ_JBHFKZ010000055.1, on the reverse strand, counting down.
GTAATTTTCATTTTTTCATGTTGAATCTTTTATCGTCATTCTCTTTGGTTTTGCACAGTATGCTTCCCGGTATCAGGTAATCATATGATTAGACTCTAATCACGACCTGAATAACGCTAACTCGGTTTAATGATTTATCTGACATAGTCACCAACATCCGAATGTCCTTCTTATGGCAATAAGGGTTTTATCCTTATATGCCATAAAAAGTGACATTACTAAATTGGTGCTACAGATTCATTATGTCGTTTCCATTTTATGTCAAATGGATAACATCAAATCATATTTATGGTTAGTTGGATATCTGCTTGATGGGCGTATTACATTTTCGTTACGAAAGCATGCAATATATACTTTCAGTGATCTTTCCCTGCATGATCCCCTTTTTGGGAAAAATCAAGCATCTTCATTGAACACAGGTATAGCTGATGATGGGATTCTAATTATTATTAAATATGACTTTGTCAGTTAAGATGACCGATGCAAATAACGCACCAAGAATCTCATTATGATGAGCAACAATTTGTTTGGCATCTAATACATCGCCATCACAAGTACTATGGGCATCCCCAACTAGCGTAACATTATAGCCTAATGAATATGCTCGGCGGCAAGTAGAATCAAGACAATATTCAGTCTGCATTCCAGCAAGTATAATATTATTAATAGCTAGCTCACTAAGAACGCTATGTAATTCTGTTGACTGGAATGAATCCGGGTGTTTTTTTTGAATTATTATGTCATTGGGCGTTACGCTTATCTGATCAATAAATTGATAGCCAATATTACTGTTTTCCAACGGATGACATTCACCACCACAATGTTGCATATATATAATTGGTATTCCAGCTTTTCTAGCCTGATTAATAAGAGAGTTTATATTTTTGATCAATCGTACTTCATCATAAATTGGCTTATCTAACATAAACAAGCCTTTTTGCATATCTATAATAAGCAAGCCTGATTTCATAATGTGAAATCCTTATGTGGTTGTTAATAACAATCTATTTAGATGATGGTTCAAAAGAAAGTTTTTTTATAAGATTATTATTGTATAATTTAATATAATCGCTCTTTTGCCATAATTGTAACATATCATCATAATTCTTATGTAAAATATTTCCTGACTGACCTAGTGATAAAATAAATAGGCTATTATTATCTATATCTGCTAGGTCTATAATTTGTCTATAACCTGGACCAACGATGTTTTTGAAGTCATCATCATATATTCCAACATTTACTGTATATTTCCCGCCACTAGTGGCAATATCCCTGTTCCATAACCAACCTAGCCATGGCGATTCACCAATGACTAATCCTTTAAATTGGGCTTGGTGTACCCTTCCCCATTGCCATTTCGATAAATTATCCCCATTATCTGATTTAAGCCTGGTCATCGCCGCATGAAGTGATTTAGATAAATAATCTGAACAATTTTGTGTGAATTCCGTAAGACAAAAAGAACCTTCAGAGCTTAGCTGTTTTTTAAGGAATAATGATTCGGACCACTTAAAGGGCGTATCAATTATATTATTCATTTTGGATAATTCTTCGTACCAATATGACCAGATTGTAGGTTCAATTCTATTCCTAACCATTTCACCATCCCATTTTTGTAATTTTTCAAGGGCGACTTCACTAAGATCGTCATTTGGTTTAATTTTTTCCAATAGGATAGGCATAAAATCTAACCATAAATAACTTTTTATATCATTTTGAAGCTTTTTTGTATCTTCAATATTGATTTTTTGACTATTTATGATTGTATCGGTAATACGTTTTGCGCGGTAAGGGGGAACATTCCAGCTGCTGGTGAGTAAAAACGGATATTGTTCAGAAACAATCTTGTTATTTGCTGATACAATATAACCTTTTTCTGGATTTAAAACATGGGGCATCTCATTGAAGGGAATATATTCTGTCCAACCACCGCTATTTACTGGAAATCTCGGGTCAATATTGCTCCTAATTGGTACCCTTGCAGCCAGATAATACCCAATGTTACCTTTTATATCTGCATAGAGAAAATTTTGTGCGGGTGCAACATATTCGCTTAAAGATAATTTAAATTCTTCCCAGTTATTTGCATACCCTAATGTTATTAGTGCTTGCGCAGATTTATCTCTAGGCATAAGCGCCGGCCACTTTATTGCAATATCTCTTCCAATCCTATTCGTAGGTTCTATGCTACTAATAACAGGGCCTTCATCACTTAATTTTACAGAATAGAGTACGTCCTGTTTGTTTTTTACCTTGATTCTTTCTTCAATTATCACTTGGTTTGAAGGGTTAATGAATAAATCTTGATTGTCAATGACCGCAGCAGTAACTCCCCAGGCAATATTTTTATTGTGTCCAATTACTATCGATGGGAAACCGGGAATTGTTGCTCCGGTTACGTTTAAATTAGGTCCTTGCATGGTAGCTAAGTACCATAAATTAGGTGCAGAAAAAGATAAATGAGGATCGTTTGCTAATATTGGTTTCCCTGTTTCTGTATGTTGCCCAGAGATAACCCAAGCATTAGAACCAAGACCATAAGACTCCACGGATCTAATATAAGAACTAATTTTTCCATCAAACAGATCTTTCTTCTTAATATTCTTTATTGTAGATATATTAGTACTAACACTATGATTTAACTTATTGCTTTCCCTTATAGAAGAAGTCCAATCACTATCAGAAAGTGTGATAGGCGCATCTTTGGGGTAGCTTATGCTTGCAAGATTAAATTTTTCTTGGCCAAGTTGTGTTATCACGAGATGGTTCTTTAATTTTTCCTCCCAGGCACGATCTAAATTCCAAGCTAATATTTTTTGCCAGGATATAGTATCAATATTCGTCCAAAGTTCTGGCTCATATCCTAATAGTAAAATTTCGATAGGATACTTTTTTAACTTTAAAAATTCATTAACGCCGGCAGTATAACTTTCTATAATTTTTTGAGTATTATCATTCAAAACATCGAGTGACGACTTGGCCGCTCGTTGAAATTGCCAGGTTCTAAGAATCTTGTCATTATCAAGCGCTTCCTCCCCGAAGATTTCACTGAGCCTACCCTGAACGATACGCCGCTGGACCTCCATTTGCCAAAATCTATCTTGTGCATGAGTAAATCCTAAAGCGAAGTAGGCGTCTAAATCGTTTGATTCGGCTTTTATGCGAGGAATACCTAGTTCATCGCGCGCAATAGTAACTTTTCCGTATAACCCTTTGAATTTAATCTGCCCGTCATGTTTTGGACTGGTCGAGTTGTACAGATAGCCGACTAAGGCAATAAAACCGAAAGTTGAGAAACAGAACAGGAAAAAAAAATATTTAAACAATTTTTTCATAAAAGTCTATTTCCTGAATTATTAGATAGGATTAATTTGGTATATTGGAAAATAAGTGTCTAAACTTTCATATAAACCGAGCTTAGAAAGATGGGGGATGTCATCCCACTGCCATATTTTATCGGTTATAGGGGGGAGCCAACCATTTGTTTCTGCAAAGGTAACAGCGTCTAGGCCTTCTTCATAAGAAGCATAATGTGTGTGAACATGAGTGTGGCGCTTAATACACTCCACAGCCCGGGAAGAGGTCAGATGCATTCCTTTTTTCCAACCGGACGTTGTTATTACGCCTGGAGAAGCTAACGCCTTTAATGTTGCCCTGAACACTGGAAAACCTACTAGATCCATGAAAATAGCAACGCCTTTTTCAGAAGTTTTTTCGTTAATAATATTTAAGAAGGTTTTTTCAGCTTGCCGATAATTTTTTTTGAAATTTTTATCTGTGTTATAAAGTTCCTCGTTATAAGCCAGATCGCGGAATAAGTTCCTATCGATTGAGTCAAGACCGACATCTGTAATATATTTTAACATCGTTTTTTTCGATGAGATAAGTCCTGCATTAAAACCATGAATTTTTGCTAGAGTGACAAAGGCAAATGAAACTCCGCCTCCCCAAGCACATACATAGGCATCAGAATATGCAGCTTTATTGTTTTTAATGTTAGCCAGCCAACAGTTATAAGATACTTGCCAGTTTGACCAGGCTGTAATATAACGTAAAGAAAAAGCAGCCCACTGTGGTAGCGTATACTTTGAGTTTTCAGGTATTGGAATAAGATATTTATGATGTAACTTAACTTTTTTCGATAATAATCCTATTGTATTAGGTTGATCATAGGCATAAATTTTTTGCGGAAATTTATTATTTCTTGTATTTTCACCACAAAATAAAATACAGATCATACCTTCTCGTAAATGTTTTATAGTATTACTAACCTTGAGAATGCGAACAACACCTGAATTACCAATAACAACTTTGTCCTCTTTTCTTTCTTTACAGATGTCAATTGGTTGGCGTTCTAAAGCGTGTCCCATATTACCTTCCCAGCATCCATAAAGAGGTTCAGCTAACACTTCCTCCGGCTCAATATCTTTAATATAGATCATTTCTCTTTCAAGGTTTTTCCTTTCAAGCCCTTTGTATAACATCCATACTTCTACTTGTTCCATGTTATTCTCCATTAGTAGCAGATGATATATTACTAGTACTCTCGATTAGAATACGGCTTAACTCTGTAACTTTATCTTTTAGGAAATAATGACCAGCATTTTCTATTACAACTAAATCAACTTGGTTACTAAAGGCGCTCCATTCTTTATATTTTTTCATATAATTTGGTGTCAATGGGTCATTTCCTCCAATAATACACGTAATTGGAGATTTTAATTTTTCCTTTGATTTAAGGTGATTATATATATAGTCTTCAGCCCAATTGGCATCACGAACAAATGCTTCTGTCACAAAAGATAATTTTGTTGGATCTTCTATCTCTTCAATTCCCCCTAACTTTTGTATGTAATTCAATATAGCTTGTTGGTTTCTAAAAGGATTAACTAGTTGAATATTACCTATTGCTTTTAATAATTTGTTTCTTGCCCATGGCAATGCGGCACCAACAAATGTTCTTTCAACCCTAAAACCATTTTTTTCCAATTGCTTAGCAATTTCAAGAGCCAAAGCAACGCCGGCACAATGCCCGTAAAGATAAAGAGATATTGTTTCCCCAAAAACAGTTTTTAACTCATTTGTGCACTGTTCGGCTATGCTTTCTATAGACTTGTTGTTATTTTTAGTATCTGGAATTGCTACTGCGTATACATTAAACTTATGTTCGATTAACTTTGCTAAATATTGATAAATAACTGCACTCCCTCCACCATAAGGTACACATACAATCGTTTTCTTTTCTTCAACATGATTAGCATTGGTTGAGAACTGATATATGAGCTTTTCATCTTTTTGGCAAGAGTTATAATTATCAATCTTAGTAGCTAGCTGAGAAATAGTTGGATTTCGCATTAAATCGATCACATTAATATTAATAGGTAGTTTTTGTATTACTCTGATTAATTTTAAAGAGTTGCCTCCTATCTCAAAAAAATCATCATCTATAGATATTGTTTCAACATCTAAGATTTCTTTCCAAATTGCGGTGAGCATTTTTTCTGTTTTAGTTATAGGAAGAGTAATATCTTGACGTAACTCAATTTTTGAATAGCAATACTCTTGTAATTGCCGTCTGTCAACCTTACCGTTAGGCGAAAGAGGGATTTTTTCGATAAAGACTATATGAGAAGGTACCATGAATGTAGGAAGGTAATCACTAATATGGCTTTTAATTTGTGTAACTGTAGTTTCCACTTTTGGAGCCATAATAATAAATGCAGCTAAACTCTTCGAAGTATTCTCATTATTGAGAGTAATTACTAGCGAATCTAAAACACCAGGTATTTTTTTTATAACGTTGGCAATTTCTTCCAACTCAATTCTTAGGCCATGAATTTTTACTTGGCTGGTATCTATACGGCCAATTAATTCAATATTCCCATCTGGCATCCAACGAGCTAAATCTCCAGTTCTATAAAGTCGCTCTCCAGTAATGTTAGAAAAAGGATTAGATATAAATTTCTCTGCTGTTAAAGAGGGGTTGTTTATGTATTCTTTGGCTAACCCTATTCCGCCTATATATAGTTCACCTTGCATACCCGTTGGTAGCGGCTGCAATGTTTTTGACAATATATAGGCCGTTTGATTTTTCATTGGATGTCCATAAGGGATACTCTTCCAGTGGTCTTGAATAGACTTCACTGGATAGATTATGGAGTGGATAGAGGCTTCTGTAGCACCACCGAGGACTACGATCTCTGAGTTAGGTATCACCTCTTCTTTAATATTCTTTAACAATGGTATAGGGGCCCAATCACCACCTAAAATTATCAATCTAATTGATTGAATTTTATATCTATCTACGATTTTTATTGATTCTATTAACAGAGACAATATTGCTGGAGCTGAATTCCAGACACTTATGTTAAATTTTTCAATTAGTTCAACCCAGTGACGCGGATCTTTATGTTTACTTCTTTCTGGTATAACTACAGCCGCACCGGCAGCTAGAGTACCAAAAATTTCATAGACAGACATATCGAAGCTTGTTGATGAAATTAATATTAGCCGATCGCTTGGTTTGAGAGAAAAATTTAAGTTTAAGTCGAGCAGGTTATTTACAATTCCTCGATGTTTGATTGCAATTCCTTTAGGTCTTCCTGTCGAACCTGATGTATAAATTACATAGGCCAAACTTTCAGGATCCGCATGATAAGAGAGTTTAGAGTCGGTCGGTAGACTATTATTGTTTGCTTCTTCTACAATAAGTAATTGTCTATTATTTTCTTCGGTATTGATATTTTTAACATACTTTTTCTGAGTAACTATCGTTGCTACCTCTGCATTATCTAGCATGTATTGTAATCTTTCTTCAGGATAACTAGAGTCTAGAGGAAGATAAGCAGCGCCTATTTTTAAAATAGCAAGCATATATTGAATTAATTCTGTGGAAGGATCTACACAGATTGCTACTATCGCTCCGGGCTTTACACCAAACTGATAAAGAGCTTGTACAGTCAGATTAACTTTATGAGACAGCTCAGAATAAGTTATAACTTGTTCCCCGTCATAAACGGCAACTGCTTGTGGGTTATTGGCTACCTGCCTTTCAAAAAGTTCATGCAGTTGAATATTTTCTATCGGTATCGTTGTATTATTGACTTTTGCTAGGAAATACTCGTCACCTTGATTAAGTAAATTCAATCTATTGATATTTATTGCCGGATTTGTGATTATTTTTTCTAATAAAATATTAAAACGTTGGGTAATACTTCTTGCCGTTTCTTTTTTATAAAGATCAGTATTGTATTCTAATACAGCTTTAACGCCGTTATCTGATTTAATTAAATGTAATAACAAATCATATTGTGCAATGTTTTTTTCAGGTGAGATCATTTCTGAAAAAAGATTATTCATTGTATCAACTTCTAAGTCTGCATTGTGGAATACGATCATCATTTGTACTAAAGGGCTAAAACTAGAATCACGTTTCGGTTGTAACTCTGAAACTAATAGTTCAAAAGGAAGATCTTGGTGTGAGAAAGCTTCACTTGTCTTATTACCTATTCTTCGGATTAGCTCAATAAATGTAGGATTGTTCGAAAGATCGCTACGTAATAGCAATATATTAATAAAACATCCTATTAGTGGTTCTATTTCCGCTCTATTACGATTAGCTATCCCTGTACTAATCGTAATATCTGTTTCTTCCGTATAAATATAAACTAGTAATTTAAAAACTGTTAATAGACCGACAAATAAGGTTACATGATTTTCCTGACAAATTTTTTCCAATATTTTAACTTTTTCTTGGGATATATCGAAAAATATAGAGGCTCCATTATACCTCTGAATAGAAGGTCTTGAATAGTCCCCATCAATGGTTAAATTAGGGATAAAATTATTTAATTCTTTTTTCCAGTAGTTTAATAGTTTTTCTGAGTGTTCTTTTGTCGTTAATCGCTCCCTTTGCCAAACAGAGAAATCCTTGTATTGTATTGATAATACATCAAAATTTGGCTTAACGCCTTCAAGGTAAGCATTATATGCAATAGTTAGTTCTCGCCCTAAAACAGGTACAGACCACCCATCAAATACCATATGGTGTGTTAAGAATATAAACCAATGTTCAACATTACTTAATTTAATTAGCTTGGTTTTAACTAATGGCCCTTTTTCTAAATTAAAAATATCCTGTACTGATTCATCTGTAATTTCGTGCGCTTTTGCTTCTCTGTCACCAATATCATCATAATTACTGAGATCAATGATAGGCAGCTTTATACTAAGAGATGGCATTATCTTTTGGAGTGGCATGTTATTTTCGGTAGGGAAAATGGTTCGTAATATTTCATGCCTATCAATAACCGTTTGTACCGCCATTTCCAGTGCAGAATAATCCAGTTGCCCTTTTAATTTAATGACAAAAGGAGTGTTGTAAAATGCACTGTTAGGCTCTAATTGATGTAAAAACCAAATCCTCTCTTGAGCAAGAGACAAAGGGATTTCACTTTGGGTCGTTGGTTGTATTTTTTCCTTTTCTGCCAGTTGAATGCCCTTTTTTTTAAGTAGTAGATCAAACAGTTCTTTTTGCTGTTCAGAAAGAATGGGGAACCCTTTAGATAGTTTTACTGCCATAAATCGCTCCAAATATTATGATCTAAACATCATTTAACTCTAATTACTAAAATCAGCAACATGCTATACATGATATAGTGGAAATTGATCGCACAGAGCTTTTACTTGGTTAACAGCTTTGTTCTTTATATTTTCATCCAATCGGAATTGTGTATCGGATATTACGGTTGTGTGGGTTAGAATCTCATTAATAATTTCAGTGCATTGTTTTAATTCTGGTTGACCAAGTCCTCTAAAAGCTAAGGAATTTGTACCAAAACGTAACCCACTTGCTATCATTGATGATTTATTATCTCCGGCAATACGGTTTCTATTAACAATGATGTTACATTTTTCCAATGATTTTTCTGCGCAATATCCTGTAATTCCTCTGTCAAGCAGATTAACTAAAACCATATGATTATCCGTGCCTTGAGTAATAACGTTGTACCCTAATTCGATTAAATTATTGGCTAATGTATTAGAATGCAAGATAACGTTTTTCATTAACAAAGCGAATTCTTTACTATTAACAAAATCCAAAGCCCTTGCCTTTCCTGCAATAGCATTTAAGATCGGCGTCCCTTGATAAAACGGAAATACTGCTTTTTGCAGTTTTTGGGATAATGTGACGTTTTTTTCTACGCAGATATCATAATCTTTACCACATAAAATCAATCCTCCCCTAGGGCCGTATAATTGCTTATATGTACTAGTTGTTGTGATATGGGCATGGTCTATTGGACTCATGTGTAGCCCGGAAGCAACAAGGCCGGCTATATGAGAAATATCAGCTAATAAAAAGGCGTTGAGCTTATCTGCTATCTTTCTGAATTTGGCAAAATCTATTTTCCTCGGATATGAGCTTGCACCACAAATAATAAGTTTTGGTTTGCAATGTAAAGCTATATCTTCTATTTGTTCATAGTCAATATATCCTTTTGGATCAACTCCATAAGAGTAGACTTCAAAATATTTAGCAATAGCAGAAACTGGCGCACCGTGAGTTAAGTGACCACCGCTACAAATATCCATCCCCAAAATGCGATCTCCTGGATTTAGCAAGCCAAAGATTACAATTTCATTACTGGAGGAACCTGAATGAGGTTGGACATTTGCATATTTGGCGCTAAATGCGCTTTTTGCTCTTTCAACAGCTAATTCTTCAATTTGGTCAACAAACCTACAACCTCCATGATAACGTGAATTCGGATAACCTTCTGTTGTAACATTGATTAATGTCGTATTTTCACAAGCAATAACGCTTGGTAGGGCAACACTTGCCGATGCTACCATTGATAGAGCATTTTTTTGGCGCTTAGATTCTTTGTTTATCAATGAATTTAATAAAGGATCTTCGCTTTCCAATAAACAAGATGATTGTTGTTGTGATATATAGTTAATCATTTAATTCCTTCCATATTTCCTTTTTTACTTCATCTTCGGATAGGCCACTTATCCTAATTAAAAGATCTGAGATTTCATGAATATTAATACCATTTTCATGACTAATTGCTTCTAATTTTTCACTCATTGCTCTAACAGTCGGCTCTTTAAATAATTCACGTAGTGGAAAGTCAATCTTAAGTACATCTCGAACTCGGGAAACTAGACGTACAGCTAATAAGGAATGCCCACCTATTTCAAAAAAATCTGTTTCTACACCAATCTCGGCTATACCAAATAATTCTTGCCATATATTGACGATAACAGTTTCTAGTGAATTGGCCGGGGTAACATATTGTGATGTATATTGAGGATAAGTTGTTAGACAGGAAACATCATTTCCAGCTATTTTATCATGTAATTGCAGACCTTCTCTATTTACCCACTGGTTGATACGAGAATTCAAATTACCGGTTGAAACCGCAATTTGAGAAAAGGTAGTTAAACCTGTAATTCTATGAAAAACTTCCGCCCCTTCAGAGGGAGACATAGGTAGTTTTGATAAACTTTTACCAAAAACTTTCCCATCATTTGTATCCCAAAGATCCCAGTTTATGCTAACCCACGGCCTACCCTTATTATGGCTATAAGCGTCCATGAAGGCATTGGCCGAGGCATATGCTGAATACCCTAATCCCCCTAAAATTGCGGATAGTGATGACATTAAAATACAAAAGTCTAATTCAACGTTATCCAAAGCATTGGCAAGCGCCAACGTTCCATATATTTTTGTATTTAACTGTAATTCAAGATCATTCCTATTTAATTCAGTTACAGACCTAACCGCTCTTTCCCCCACCGTAGCTGCGCCATGGATAACACCATTAATTTTTCCAAATTTTGCTAAGGTTTGGTTGATCGCTTCACTCATTTGCTCTTTACTGGCAACATCTGCTTTTATTACCATTATTTCTGAGCCTAATTTTTTGAATTGGGAAAGTTTATTTATGCAATTTATAATTTTTGGATTACTTTCTACTTGCGAAACAATACGATCCCATTCCTCTTCGGGAGGAAAATCTGAATGCGTTAACAAGACTAATTTGGCATTAAAATGAGTAGCTAGATATTCAGCCAGGATTAAACCTACACGCCCTAAGCCACCGGTGATAAAATAGACTCCTTTATATTTCAACGCAGAAGTGTTTTTTACAGCGTCTGTTGTCGGTAAAGTTATATAATTTTGTTTCCAACGTTTTCCTTGACGGTAAATAAAATTAGAGTTTTCTGGTTCAGAAAAAACCTCTTTAATTAAAGAATCTAAATAATATTGAGGATCTTCTGATTCAGTGGGTATATCTACGCATTGAACGGTAATGTTGGGATATTCTTGAGAGATTGATTTGCTCGGCCCAAGAATGAGTGACTTAAGAGCATTCGGGATATCATATATGTTAAAAGTAGCTAACTGGCAGGTGAAGTAATACAGCGCTATATCTTTACCAATAGCGTATTGTGACAAACATTTCGCTATATATAATATGCTATAAAAAGAATAATCAATAAGTACGGTATCAACTTTTTCGTTAAATGTATAATTAGGTATGAGCCATAAATTAACTATGACGTCTGGAGTCTTCCCTTCTTTATCAAGCTCTGAAAAAAGTTTATCATAGTGTGAGTGATCGCCAGGATTGATATAAAAAGTATTTTCTGCTTTTTCGTATGGTTCAGCTCCGGAATAAACAATAATAGTATTTTCAGCTATGCGCTGAATCTTGCTTAAAAGCTGGCAAGAGATGCTATCTTCCTTATGAAGGAAAACGAGTACACATTCAGGTTTTTTTTCTTGCGACAATAAAATAGCTTCTTTCCAAATTGGAATATTCAACCACCTATCAATATTTTTACTTTTTTCAATTGCAATTGATGAAGATAGTTGATCATTTAGTAGAGCCGGAAGCTCTGGCTTTCTTGCTCTTGAAAAATATTTTCTCTGAAATGGGTACTTAGGCAAGCTAACCCGACTAAATTTGTTTTCTTCATTAAACTTAGACCAGTCTACAGTAACGCCAGTCTCCCATAATTTTCCAACTGCATTTAATAAAATTGATGAGTCAGAATCATTACTTTTAGCTCGTTTCATACAATTTATTGCTAATATCGGGCTGATAGGATTATGGTCCTTGATAAGCGTTGTTAAAGCCCTACCCGGCCCTACTTCTAGAAATATTTGATAGTCATCTTTTAGTAGCTTACTTATCCCAGCACTGAAATTTACAGTATTTTTTAAATGCTCTAACCAATATTTTTTACTCTGTGCTTCTTCTTGTGTTATCCATGTACCGGTTACATTGGAAACGTATGGAATAGTTAGTAAACCAAACTTTATTGTTTGTAGAACCTCTTCAAATGATTTAAGGACAGGCTCAACGAGATGAGAGTGGCCAGCTGTATGGATAGGAATTTTGTAATATGCGATTCTATTTTTATCTAAACGAGCTACAAGCTTTTGTACTTCTTCAGGACGGCCAGACACGACAGTTTGATTAGGACTATTGATAACAGCTAAAGATAGCTCGGTTCCGTCTAGGTATTCTAATGTTTTTTCGGCACTACACATGATGCATAGCATAGCACCTTCACCTGAGATTTCTTCTAATAAGCGAGAACGACATGCAACTAAATAAATTGCGTCTTCAAGTGAGAAAATACCTGAAATACATGCAGCTACATACTCTCCTAGGCTATGACCTATCATAGAATGCGGTTGAATCCCCCAGTGCATTAATTGACAGGCCAAAGAGTATTCGATTGAAAAAATTAATGGCAATGAAATAGATGTTTTTTCTAGTAACGTTTCTATTTCTTCAGATGGGAGGTCCCCTGAGTATAGTGCTGAACATAAATCTAATTTTAGTTGAGTTGATAATAGATCTGAACATTGTTTAAATGTTTTTTGAAATATGGGGAGAGTTTCAAACAGCTCTTGTCCGATTCTTAGATAATGTGTGCCACCACCAGGAAACATGAAAACCACTTTGTCGTTGTTAATTTCCTTTGTGGCAGATGTTGAATGAAGAAGCTCCTGCAAACGTTTAATGGCCTCGGTTTTATTATGACATACTAATGAAACTCTTGAGTCAAATTGACTCCGGCCAATTTGATAAGTATAAGCAATATTTGCTAAGTTAGGAGAGTTTTCTTTTTCTAGAAAATGGCATAATTCTTGACACATTACAGCCAGATCGGTAGCACGTTTAGCAGACAAAATAATTAGGTGTGGATTTTTTTTATTATTTGTTGAGTTTATATTATGGTCTTGGTACTCCTTTAGAACAATATGTGCATTAGTTCCACCTATGCCAAAAGCACTAATGCCGGCATACTTTTCCCTAGCACAGATGGTATTCCATGATGTTAGCTTTGTATTGACATAAAATATATTTTCTTCAAGTCTTAATTTTGGATTTGGTTTATCAAAGTTAAGCGATGATGGTATTATTCCTTTATTTAGGGAAAGAGAAGTTTTAATTAAACCGGCTATTCCAGCGGCGATGCCAAGATGACCGATATTTGTTTTTACGGAACCGATCAGACAAGGAGAAATTCTATTCTTGCTTGCGTAAGCTCTTTTTAAGGCAGATAACTCAATTGGATCGCCTAATATTGTTCCTGTTCCATGAGTTTCGATATAAGTGACGTCTTCTGGGTTGACACCAGATATGTTCAATGCAGTATTAATTGCTGTAAATTGCCCTTCTTCACTTGGTGCAGTGTATCCAATTTTACCACTGCCATCATTATTGATACATGATCCTTTGATAATGCAATAGATATGATCTTTATCTTCAATTGCAGAAGCCAATCTTTTTAATACTACAATGCCTAACCCATTACCGTCTGTTGTCCCTTGGGCTTTTTCATCAAAAGCTCGGCAATGTCCATCAGGAGAGAAAAAACCGCCTTCTTGATAGAGGTAACCGGTTTGTGAAGGGATAGAAATCGAAACACCACCTGCGAGAGCTATATCAGACTCTCCGCTTAGAACACTTTGACATGCCATATGGACAGCAACTAAAGAGGTCGAACAAGCTGTTTGAATATTAACACTTGGTCCAGTTAAATTGAGTTTATATGATACGCGAGTAGGTAAATAATCTTTATCGTTTGACAACATTAGATGTAGACCGCCGACCGGGTCGATATCTCCTGGATTCGAATACAGATCTATTAAGTAAGTGTTCATTGCAGCACCAGCAAACACGCCAATATTACCGTTGTATCTTAGAGTGTCATATCCGGCATCTTCTAATGCATGAAAGGCCGTTTCTAAAAATAACCGGTGTTGAGGATCGAGTAATTCGGCTTCATAAGGAGTATATCCAAAAAATTCTGCATCAAAAAACTCAGAATTTTCAATACTACCTTTTGCAGGTACATAATTAGATTGCTTTATAACTTGTTTTTTAACGCCGAGTGCCAATAATTCGTCTTCGGAAAAGAATTTTATAGACTCTTTCCCTTCACATAAATTAGACCAGAACTGATCGATATTGTCAGCTTCCGGAAATCGTCCTGCCATTCCTATAATAGCTACATCATTAAGCATATCATCACACGTTAATTCATTGTCAATATTCATGTTGCCATGCTCCAATTAGGATTTATTATTCTGCTTTCGCAGGAGAAACTGTTTACGTAATATTAATTTTTCACTTGCAATACTTTGGTTTTTATTTGTTTCTATGTGTGGTGTGTTTAAATATTTACTTATTGAAGATACGGTTGTGTATTTGAACATTTCAATTAAGTTAATTTCTTTATTAAATTCTTTAGATAAAGCATTTTGTACTCGAACCATCGCTAGGGAGTTACCGCCAACATCAAAAAAATTATCGGTTATACTGAATTTATCGTGACCTAATACTTCTTGCCAGATAAGGAATACTTTCCTTTCATACTCATTAAGGTTTTTGTTATTAACCTTTTTAACTTCATTTTCTTCTTTGACACTTAGTAGTTTTTTTCTGTTAACCTTACCATTGGCCGTGATTGGTAATTCTTTAACTATAAATATTTTTGCCGGAAGCATATAATCGGGTAAGGATTCTTTTAAGTCGTTAAATATAATTTCTATATAATTTTCACTGGATAAATTAGTTTCATTCACTATACAAAAAGCGACAATTCTTACTTTTTCCTGACCTAAAGGCTTATTAATAACTGCAGCTTTTTTTATATACTTAGACTTATCTAATGCTGATTCTATTTCCCCTAATTCAATTCTAAATCCTCTATTCTTTATTTGATAATCCTGTCGACCGATATATTGAATATTACCGTCAAATCTCCAATATCCCATATCACCGGTGCGGTATAAATTAAAATCATCATTGGAATACGGATTAAAAAGGAATCTAGCAACGGTTTCATCTACTTTATTTATATAGCCAGGCGAAACAGGTATACCTCCAATAAAAATTTCACCGATTCCTCCTATAGGTAATGGCTGAAGATTTGGGTCTAAGATATATATCTCAGCATTTCTTATTGGCTTACCAATTGGCGGAGAATCAGGCCATGTTTCTGGCTGTCCGGTTAGGATAAATTCTGTTACAACATGTGTTTCTGCTGGACCGTAGTGGTTATGAAGGTTTGCACCTGGTAATTTAGAAAAGAAAGTCCTTATTGCTGGTGTGACGACTAATTTTTCACCTGCTGTAATGACATGCTTTAGTTGTTTAGGAAATATATTAATACTTGTTGCTGTTTCAGATAAAATATTTAGTGCTACATAAGGTAAGAAAATTCGCTCTATTTTTTTGTTATCAATATACGATGATAGCCATCTAAAATCACTTCTCTGATCTTCATGAATGATATGCAATGTACCACCACAAGATAAGGTGCTAAATAACTCTTGAAAAGAGACATCAAATGTTAGAGGTGAATAATAGAGTGTTGATATCGGTGTGTCTTGTTTCAAATCAGCAATATGATAATCAATTAAATTTGATAGACATCCTCTAGTTATGCCAACACCTTTAGGTTCGCCGGTCGATCCAGAAGTATAAATAATATAGGCTAAATCAGTTGTATTAAAATTATTATTTCTTTCTATATAACCGTTACTTATATTAAGATTAAATGCACTGTGAAGAAGCTCGGCCACTTGACAGCATTGTATATTAGAATAGTCATAACTCTCAATTTCGCCAATATGTTTGCTAATAAGAATAGCAGGAGTGACATCATGTAAGATTGATAAAATCCTATTTTTAGGCATGGCGTTATCAATAGGAACACATATAGCACCAATTTTTAATACAGCTAATATAATTTTAATTTGTGATTCAGAACGTTGAAGACAAATTGCAACCTTGTCTTGCTTTTTTATTCCTAATGACTGTAAATATCTAGCTAATATTTCGACTTCTTTGGTTAATGTTTGATAATCAATTGAAGTGTGTGCCTTATTGTCAATAATTGCAGTATTGTTAGGGTATTGGGTAGCCTGCTCTTCAAATCTTTGAATAATATCTTTTTTAAGATTATATTTTTTATTGCTGCCGCTATATTCAGTTAATATATTATTTTTTTGTTTAGAACAAATAAAATCTATTGAACTTAGTTTTTCATCAATATTTTGAGTAAGCTTTTCCAATAAGTTTTTATAATTATCAATAATATTAATGATGCTTTCTTCAGTAAAAAGATCGGTACTATATTCAATGTATCCTCGTAACCCTTGTATTGTCGGATTTAATGAAAGCGTTAGATCATATTTTGCAACATTCAATTGAGGATCAATTAATTCTATTTTTAGGGGACTTAAATCTATGTTTTTTGGTAGTGTATTTTGTAGAACAAATAATACCTGAAATAAAGGAGTATAACTTAAAGAACGTGTCGGGTTGATAGCTTCAATAATAGATTCAAAAGGTACTTCTTGGTTTGAAAAATCTTTTAATGTATTATTTTTAATAATGTTTAGAGTTTCATGGAAAGTAAACTTCTCGTCCAACTCTGTTCTAATAGCGAGCGTGTTAACAAAGAACCCAACAATATCTTCAAAATCTGGGTGACTTCTATTGGCAACAAGTGTTCCTACAACAATATCTTTTTGGCCAGTATACCGGAACAGGAGGGTTTTTAGAGCCGCTAATAATAGCATAAATAACGTCACGTTATGTTCATTGCATAATAGATTTAATCTATCACTTAGCTGTTTGGATATGGATAAACTTGCTCTTTTACCCTGGTGACTGAAGATGGGGGGTCTAGGATAATCTGTTGGTAATGAGAGAAGTGCAGGTAATCCTTCTAGGCGTTTTTTCCAATAATTAATTCCTTCTTTTATATATGATGAGTTTAATCTTTCATTTCGCCAAACAACATAATCGCTGAATTTATATTTCAAAGGCGGTAGGATTCCAGAGTCTTGTACTACATAATTTTTATATAATATGGCAAATTCTTTTAAAAGAATTCCCATAGACCATCCGTCTGAAATGATATGATGTAGAGAAACAACCAGTATATGTTTTTTTTTCTTGATACTAATTAATAAAGCTCTAAATGGAGATTCTTCTTCCAACTTGAAATATTTATTACTTTCATTAGAAATTATATCTGAAATACTCTCTCTCTTTAGGTTCTCTGAAGTAGAAAGGTCTATAACCTGGAAATTCAAATGGGGATCTTTATCATATTGCTGAATAGTTACTCCGTCAGTATCAATAAATCTTCCTTGTAGTGTTTCATGTCGTTTAGTCAGCTGTTCTAAAGCATATTTGATAGCAATAACGTTAACTTCTCCGTTAAGCATAAAGGCCTCAGAGATATTATAAACAGGGCTTTGCTTATTTAACTTATATAGAAACCAAAGTCTTTTTTGGGCATCTGAGAGTGGGGATTTTAATGACAATAATTTAATATGTGATGGTGTTGGCTTAATACTTATAGCATGAGTATTTTTAATTATGTTATTATCAATAAATTCTGATAGGCTTTTTATTGTAGAGTGTTCAAAAATAGAACGAATTGATAGGGTGATTTTTAAACAGTCTTCTATACGATAAATAACTTTTGTTGCCGTTATAGAATCACCGCCTAGTTCGAAAAAAGTTTGTTCATGAGTTAGGCTGGATATGTCCAGTATATTCTTCCAAATATTAGCTACTTGCTTTTCAGTTTCTGTGAAACTCTCTTCATCATATTTTTCAACAACCCCACTTTGGGGTTTCAATATTGATATTTTTTTTCTGTCTATTTTTCCACTTGGTAATGTAGGAAATTGTTGTAAGGCAATAAAGTGTGTAGGTACCATATAATATGGAAGATGAAGCTGTACTTGCTGACGTATTATTGTTGGATCTACGATATTCTTATTTTTAGTTATATAATAGGCAAATAGTTGTTTCCCATTATTAGTTTCAACCACAACAACGATTGCTTTAGCAATTTTCTCTTCAAGCTCAATCGCTTTTTCTATCTCACCTAACTCTATTCTATGCCCCCGGACTTTTACTTGAGAATCACAGCGACTTATATACTCTAGCACTCCATTTTTGCCTGATTTAACTAAATCACCGGTTTTATATATTATTGGTGAGAGTTTATTGCTATAGTTTGAAAAAGGATTTTGTAGAAAATGTTTCTTCGTTAAAATCCCCTGATTTAGATAACCTTGACCAACGCCTAGCCCTCCAATATATAACTCTCCTATAACGCCAGTAGGTAGGAGGTTAAGGTCTTTATTGAGGACGTATAATTCAGTATTATTAAAAGGATAACCTATTTTAATTGCTTGATCGTTTGATAGTTTATAAACAGTAGACCAGATCGTAGTTTCTGTAGGGCCGTAAACATTCCAAACATTTGGGCTGATGTTAAGCAAACCATTTTTCACACTTGTGGTAAGAGGTTCCCCACCGCATAAGATTTTTATTTTATTTTTGTAACCAGTTAGAAAAGTTAGAATGCTTTCCCAAAAGGTGGGCGTTGCTTGCACGAACGTAGGTTTCTTTTGCTTTATAAATTCACTTATTTTTTTAAAGTCATTTTTATCGGATTGGTCATAAAGTATGTATTTCCCTCCGGTCAATAAAGGTAATAATATTTCTAAAAGAAAAATATCAAAGCTCCAGGAAGTTATACCCAAGAAACTATCTTCTTTTTGAAAATTAAATTCTATAATAGCACTGAGAACAAAGCTTATTATATTCGTTTGGGCGATTTTTACACCTTTTGGCTTCCCTGTAGAACCAGATGTATAAATGACATATGCTAAATCGTCCGGTGATATTGGATAATTAATCACTGCATTTTTTACTTGGGATTCTATTGAATCCACACAAATTAAGTCACAGTTAATTGATTTTAGCGAATTATTATTATTAAACACGTTTGTATTTGTGAGAATCAATTCTAAATCAGCATCTTGGCTGATATATTTTAATCTTTCTTCTGGATATCCTGGATCAAGGGGTAAATATCCTATACCCAATCTTAATGCTGTTAATATGGAAACAACCATGTAATAATTACGATCAAAGCATAATCCAATTAACTTTTTATTTATATTAGATTTTATCAATTTTTCTTTTAAGAAATTTGTTAAGGAATTTATTTCTTGATTCAATTCTGCATAGGTTAATTTTATATGGCTTGTTTCTATCGCAACATGATTTGGTACCAACGACACTTGCTTATTAAATAGATCATAAATTGTTAGGTTAGGTAATCTATCTATCCTAGGCTCTATATTTATTTGAATTTTTTCTTTTAATCTCTGATCTTCGAGAATTTGCATGTTTCTGATTTTACTATCTGGATTTTTGAGCATATTTTCGAGCAAAGTAGTGAAACTATGTGCCATCTCAATAATATATTCGTCGCTAAATAGAGCGGTTTTATACTCAAATGCAAACTGAAGAGAATCACCTTCGTCATAGATGAAAGTAAGATCGTCCTTGGAGGTTTTTGTATCAATAAGAATAGACTCAGAACAGGCATTGGTGAAATTAAGGCCTGAAGTTACAAAGTTTGTCCTTAAAATAGATACATTATATAATCTGAGTATGGAGGCATTTTCTTGTTTTCTAAGCGACCTTAGAATTATATTAGTAGGAACATTCTCATATTGACGAGCATTCTTACGGTTCTTTTTTATACGTTCAAGTAATTGTGAAAAAGTTAGATCACCATTGAGTTTTATACGCATTGGCAATTGGTTTAAAAGACAGGCAAATAGATTGCTAAACATTTTATTTCTATTTGATTTTGTATAACCTAACGTTATGTTATCTTGCCCGGTATAGTAACGAATTAATATGCTAAAAAGACCAGTTAATAAAATAAAAGTAGTTACTCCTACTTTTTTAGAAATAATTTTTATTCTATGGGTTAATTCGTCTGAAATATCAAAATAATATCTTTTCCCATTGAAATCATATGTTGTTTCTTCGGCAGTTTTATCATGTAGATTGATAAGTAATTCAGCCCCTTTTAATTCAGAAAGCCAAAATTTGATTCCTTCTTTAAATCCTTCAGATTTATTGATAAGATTCTCTTCATAATCGAGGTAATCATTAATTGAGATATTTATATTTGGCAAAATGACACTATTTTTTATAATGAATTGATTATAATGGAAAGATAAATCTTGTAGAATAAAGTTTGCAGAATATCCATCGGTAATAATATGATGCAAGTTAAAAACTAAATAAAATTTTTCTGATGAGAGTTTAATTAGGCAAAATTTAAATAAGGGTGCTTTTGTTAAATCAAATGGTTTACTAATAATTTTATTTATAGTGTCTATTTTAACTTCGTTTTGTTTATATGAAGGAATGTCTGTTAAATCCACCAATTCCATTTCCGGAACTAAATCATCCAGAATCTTTTGAAAAACTTTATCATTGACTTCTATAAAAACTGTTCTCAATGTGTTGTGTCTTTTCACTACTGAAGCCAAAGCTGAATTTAATGCGCTAACATTTATATTACCTTGTATTTTGAATACTAAAGGAGTATTAAATGCAGGGCTATTGGGAGTTAGTTTCCATTCAAAAAAAAATCGTTCTTGGGTATTTGATAATAGCATTGGCATCGGAGGTATCCTTAAACATTAATATTAGATGTTCCAAGTTATAACGCCTTGATACTTATTGACTACTAGTTAACAATTTGGGGTTCGTAACGTAGACTTGCTGATCACTTATACTTTGCCTTTTAGATGTTATACATGGCAAAGATTGATGTAGCCTGTCCTCGGTACAATATTCCTTGTTCACTACTATGGTTAGTTGGATATCTACTTGATGGGTGTGTTTCATTTTCGTTAAGAAAATATGCGATTTATGTTCGAAAAACATACTTTTCGTGATCTTTCCCTAACCACCTGGCGTGATAAGACCGGAAGAGTTTCAGCCACCCAGCATCTGAAGGCTGATTCAAACTGCTCCGGGCATATTAAGGCCGAAGAGGTGTCCGAATACGCTATGTGAAGGAATGTCGTTTTTCAGTGGCAAAATACGGCGTAACCCAATAAGACAACTAATAAATAGACAGGCTACCGCCTTGAGAATTCGCTCCCAAAGTCTGATGGCAATAGTCCATAAAAAGCACAAAAAAACGAAATATATATTTATGGCTGTAATTCAATCAATAATTGGTTTAATTACACTCAATTAAAAAAGAACACACATCATATAAACAAATTTAATCTAATTAGTCAATCTAATGAATAATGATTTAGACACTTTTTCTGTTGCATTAAGCGCTGTTTGGATAATATTGCATTTTTTTATTGGTTGAACTGACGATGTCCCTGACTCGAGAAGCATTCAAACGTCTGCACTATCTTGTTGATATTATCGTTCAGTATGTTCGCTGGTATCTGGCCCATGCACTGAGCCTGTGTGATCTGGAAGAAATGATGGCGGAGAGTGGGATTGCCGTTGATCATTCCCCGCTCTCTCGTTGGGTTCATTGTTTAGTTCCGTTGATGATTAAACATTACCGGCGTAGTAAGCCCACTGTTGGGCGTCGGTGGCGCATGGATGAAACCTGAATCAAAATCAAAGGGCAATGGCGTTACCTTTACCGGGCAGTGGATTCGAGCAGTAATACAATTGATTTTTTGCTGACGGCTCATCGGGATAGAAAGGCTGCACT
This sequence comes from Photorhabdus sp. RM323S, assembly GCF_042879375.1. Lineage (NCBI taxonomy): Bacteria > Pseudomonadati > Pseudomonadota > Gammaproteobacteria > Enterobacterales > Morganellaceae > Photorhabdus > Photorhabdus sp. RM323S. Next base: position 13,281 of record NZ_JBHFKZ010000055.1, on the reverse strand, counting down.
GCGTTTCTTTAAAAAGACGATGCGTCAGAATGGGCAGCCTGACGTGGTGACCATAGATTTTATCTATATTGAGGGGATAATTTTCATTTTTTCATGTTGAATTTTTTATCGTCATCCTCTCTGGTTTTGCCCAGTATTCTGCCCGGTATCGGGTAATCGTATGATTAGACTCTAATCACGACCTGAATAAGTCGCATTTCTGTGTCGGTTGTTTTGTCAGGCAACCCGATAGTACTGAAAAGTATGGCAGGCACGGTGCTAAATAAAACAAACAAGGATGTTATGGTATGACAACTGAAATACCGCCTCTGTCGCCGACGTCTGAAGCTGAAATTGACAGCTTGCGGCAGGCGGTTTCTCAAAAGACCCAATCCAGGTTGTTGTCGTTAAAAAAATGTCTGGGGTATCTGTCTATATTGCTTGTCATTGTCATTGTCAGCATCGCATTGCTGGCATTCGTGGTACGGCAGCAACATCATCAGTTAGTGGAATTTCAGTCATTGATGCGAAATGGATCATTCCGGCATTTGCCTGATGAGGTGCAAAAGCTGCACGAGCGGTTTGATAAAGCGGATACCGGCTTTGTCTCCCGTCAGGACTGGCAAATGCAAAATGACCGGTTTCATCAGGCATTGATAGCGCAACAGGGATCCGTCAACGACCAACAGAAATCGCTGGTACGGTCAGTGACTGATTTAAGCCGTGCGCATCAGGATCTTACCGAAGCAGTAAGTGTATTGAAAAATACCGTGAAACAGCAAGAAATGCGCGTTGACGCATTAATCGCGTGGAAATCTCAGCAGGAAAAGCATTCTGGCAGAAAAGTTGGCACACCTGACCGGGAGGCTCTTCGAACGAAGAAACGGATAGTGGCTCCTTTCATGCTTTCTGGTATTGAACGTCGGGGAGAACAAGTTTATGCCGTTATTATTCCACGAGACACAGATCCTCATTCCCAACTATCTCAAATGCGTTTACTGACTCCGGGTGAAAGTGCATTTGAGTGGACGTTGGTCAGTATCTCCGATCATCAGGCTTTGTTCCAGGTACAAGGGCACCGTCAAACTCTGTCAGTCAACGGGAGATAATGATGAGAAAAGATTTTTTCAGCCAGAAGAAGTGGTTGATGCTGATTGGTGGTGTTGTGTCTCTGTCAGCTTCGGCGGCACAGGTTGCTATCTCTGAACAGACAGCGACGGGAATGAAAACGACTCAGCAACAGGTCACGCAGGCTGAAAACCACCGTATTCAGGCGCAAATATGGGGACTGACAGAAGCAGAGTTTCAGCGTTATCAGCAATTGATGCAAGGTAGACGGGGCATGCAGTCTCCTGGGCTCGATCCGTTGAGTGCATTGGGTATTGAGGCCGAAACAGTACAAGAGCGTCAACGTTATGCAGAATTGTGGGTTAAACAGGAATATGTCCGTACTGAAAAAGAGTTGGCGTTCCAGCGGGCGGTGGATGCGGCCTGGAAGCGTCTGGCGCCGAATATTTTGCCGGTTAATTTAGGCAAGGGGGACGGAATCGCACAGGGTAATCAAGGGCGGCTGGCGTTATTTGTGAAAGAGGATTGCGCGGCTTGTGATGCCCGGCTGGCTGCTGTCTTGTCAGCTGATCGTGAGGTGGATATTTACCTGGTAGATAGCGAAGGCAACGATGATGTTTTACGTACCTGGGCAGGTAAACATCATATTCCATCAGAAAAAGTCCGTAGCCGAAAAATCGCACTCAATCATGACAAAGGGCGATGGCGACAATTTGGTCAGGGGAAAATGCCGGTCGTACTACAACGTGAGAATGACGGATGGCGTGTGGTGGCATTTTGAGTCTCGCTGTGGCGGGAAGTCTCTTTTGGGTGACAGAAGGTATGGCCGCTGCGGTAAAACAGGTTGTTCCGCCTGGGTACCAGCAGATTGCGCGGGTTCATGGCGTACCTGCCGAAGTGCTTTATGCGTTGGCACTGGCTGAATCGGCAAAACGTTTGCCACAGGAGAAACATGAACGCCCCTGGCCGTGGACGCTCAATGTGGCTGGAAAAAGTTATCGTTATGCAACCCGACAAGCGGTCTGGCAGGCGTTGCAGGGATTTATGCGTAGCGTACCGCTCAAACGTATTGATGTGGGGATTACTCAAGTGAATTTAGGCTGGAACGGCCATTATTTTCGTTCTTATTGGGATGCCTTGGATCCCTATACTAATCTTCATGCGGCAGCCCGTATTCTGAAAACCTGTTATCAATCCAATCCGGGTAGTTGGTTGAATGCGGCAGGCTGTTATCACCATCCCGCTGGCGGTCAACCCGCGAGTAAGTATCGGAAAATTGTCGCACGTAAACTGAGTACGTTAGAGACCCGATATCCTGTTTTGTCCACCAATATTGCTGTGGCTAATACGACACAGACCTGGATTGAACCGAAGGAAAAATAAAGAAGATGTTAATCCATAACTTAATCCGTTATCGCTGCCGTTTATTTTTAATGATGATGATATTGACGCCCTGTTCTCAGGCTGAACTGACTATTGTGGCTGATTTGGGTGGACAATCTACAGCAGCGTATTTTGATGCCATTAACGCTCAGGACAATGAACTGACTACTTCTTTAAATACGGAAGTGATCCCGCCAGATTTAACCGAAGGGGGCATGTTACCCGTGGAAACGCCGGAATTGTCTCCCGGACCTGTTGACGCTCGTCCGTTGCAATTGCCGGGAATGGGGGCGTTGTTCATGATTGGGGATGATGCCCGGTCAAAACAGTGGTTGAAGAAAAATTTGGTTGGTCTTCGGAAAAAGCAGGCGGTGGGGTTGCTGGTCAGTGTGCGGGATAAAGCACAACTGGATGAACTGCGTCAGCTTGCAAAGGGATTAGTATTGGCGCCCGCTTCCGGCAGTGATTTGGCTCGTCGTTTGCGCTTACAGCATTATCCAGTGTTGATTACCGATACTGGCTTAACCCAGCAGGTGCGTTGATGTGGCCCCGTCATCCGGTATTAGACACCGTGTGGCAGCAGGGCTGTCCAGTATGGTTACTGCTACTGGGGCTGTTGCTGACGATTGTGGTGCTGTGGCTCAACTTGCCTTCATTATCAGCCCAGTCATGGCGTCATCGTCACTACCGGACACAGGCTGCCCGTATTCTGGATCGGTTACCTCAGTTAGCGGGAGATGCACAACGCCTAAGATATTTACGCAAAATCAACCCGTATGTTTTTGAAGAATTATTGTTGTTGGCATTCGAGCGTCAGGGGCTGCCCGTCATCCGCAACTGTCGTTACAGCGGTGATGATGGTTTGCACGGTCAGGTGTTTATCGCCAGGCAGCGTTATTTGATTCAGGCCAAACGTTACAGCCAGTTTATTGCAGCCCGTCATATTCAGGCATTTGGTACGTTGCTGATTAAAGAGCAATGTGATGGCTTTTTTATTCATACCGGTCGCATCAGCCCTACAAGCCGAACATTACTGAAATCGTATCCACGTATTCAGCTTATCAGTGGTCAGCGCCTGCTTGATTTGCTGGCAGGGAAACGAGACTGGCTGTGTCCTTCACATTTTCAACGGTCATGTGATTGATGAGTGATCGCTATGTGATTGAAACCCTGTTGCGTCCGGCGGTAGAACTGAATACGGCTGTGGTTGCAGCGGTAGCCGCGGGGATTTGTCTTTCAGCCCCTTGGGCTGTAGCGCTGTCACCGTCGGTTAGTGATGTCACAGCTGTGGGTTTTGGGGTGTTGTCCGGTATCCGGTTTTGGCAAGGGCTGCTGGTCCTGCGCTATCGGCGTCATATCCGGCGATTGCCCCGTTATGTGATGGCCAGCCACCAGGTGCCCGTCAGTCATCAGAGATTGTTTCTGGGGAAAGGGTTTCTTTGGCAACAAAAACATACGCAACGATTTCTGGATACCCTGCGCCCGGAAGTCGAACGTTATGTTCAACTTTCCCGGTATTATCAATTAGCGAGGGCATTTGAGCAGCGGTTAGAGTACCCATTTCCCTCTTTATATCGTCTGACGCAACGTGATTCTCCGTGGAACCCGGTGAGGCCACTGCCGCCAGTAGGAGGCAATCCAGCATTGCATGGCATTGAACCGGATGAAGTCAATGTGTCAATGGATTTGCGTGAGCGGGTCGGGCACATGTTGGTCCTCGGTACAACCCGTGTTGGTAAGACCCGGCTGGCAGAGTTACTCATCACACAGGATATCCGGCGGGGTAATATCACGATTGTGTTTGATCCGAAAGGGGATGCAGACCTGCTCAAACGCATGTGGGCGGAAGCGCATCGTGCCGGGCGGGAAGATGAGTTCCAGGTGTTTCATCTGGGCTGGCCGGATATTAGTGCCCGTTACAATGCTGTTGGCCGTTTTGGCCGGGTTTCAGAAGTCGCTTCTCGTATAGCAGGACAATTGAGTGGGGCGGGTAACAGTGCCGCTTTTCGTGAGTTTGCCTGGCGCTTTGTCAATATCGTTACCCGCGCTTTGGTGGCACTGGGGCAGCGACCAGATTACACCCTGATATTACGTTATGTCACCAATATTGGCGAACTGTATGAAACTTATGCTGAAAAAATTATCAGGCAATGCCAGCCTGTGTTATGGGAGCAGGTAGAGAAAAGCCTGGGTCTGCTGACGGAAGACGATTTGCCACGCAATATGCAGGGGCAGGCGAATGCAGTGAAAATCTGGGCGATTGAAATGGCATTAAGCTCAGAAGTGGGGAAAAAACTCTATGATCCGATACTGGACGGGTTGCGCAGTGCGGTTCGCTATGATCGCACCTATTTTGACAAAATTGTGGCGTCCCTGTTGCCATTACTGGAAAAACTGACCACGGGGAAAATAGCCGCGCTGTTGGCACCAGATTACACGGATATGAATGATCCGCGTCCCATCTTTGACTGGCAACAAGTGATACGTAAGAAAGGTATCGTCTATGTGGGGCTGGACGCTTTATCGGATGCAGAAGTGGCTTCGGCAGTAGGCAATTCCATGTTCGCAGACTTGGTTTCCGTTGCTGGCCATATCTACAAATTTGGTCTGGATGACGGTTTGCCAGAAGGTAAAACGAGAAAACTCCCCATTAGCTTACATTGTGATGAATTCAATGAGCTGATGGGCGATGAATTTATTCCGCTGATTAACAAGGGGGGCGGTGCCGGGATAGAGGTAACCGCTTACACTCAGACCTTGTCTGATATTGAAGCACGCATTGGCAGCAGTGCTAAAGCGGCACAGGTAACAGGAAATTTTAATACCTTAGTTATGTTGCGTGTTAGGGAAAATAACACCGCTGAGCTGCTAACCCGCCAGTTGCCGGAGGTGGAAGTGTACACTAAAACTTTGGTCTCCGGGATTACCGATATCTCCAGTCCGGAGCAGGGCAGTCACTTTACCTCTAACACTCAGGACCGGGTTAGCACGATCAGAACGCCGTTAATTACTCCCGCCGAGGTGATTAACTTGCCGAAAGGTCAGGCATTTGCTCTGCTTGAAGGGGGACGGTTATGGAAGATCCGGATGCCGTTGCCGGCAGCCGATGATGATGACCTGATGCCGGCAAGTCTGCAAAAAATCGCTGATGATATGCGTAAACATTACCGTACCAGTGAATCCTGGTGGTCGGGTAGCGCAATGCCAAGTGACAGTCAGGCTGACCTGGATATGATGTTAAATCCAGCGGTGCTGACTTTTGATGAGGAAGCTGACGATGACGCAACAGAAAACTAAATCGCAGCAGATGCCGCCGAAAAAATCAGGTCCGTTAAAAACTATCCTGTGGGATATGCCATGGATGCTCATTGGCTTCTTACTGGTATCGTTGTTTTTTAGTTTGGTCATTGAATACCTTGGGATAGCCTTTTTCTGGCCGGAACAGGGAGAGAGACACGGCCAGCAAGTTATGATCACGGAAAGCGGTTGGTTGTCTAAAGAGTTTACCCGCAGCTTACTGTTATCAGAGCCGGCTACTACGCTTAATATCGGGTTAAAATGGGGTTATCAGTGGGTGCTTGTAGACAGTGGTACACTGGACTGGATTAACCAACAGCATACAGTACAAGCTCGGAGCCACCATGAAATGGTGAGAGAGTTGAGCGATTGGCGTGTATGGCTGGCGCAAAATCTGCGGAAGTACCTGTTGGCAACGGTATATGTGACCGTAACCTTTGTTATCCGGCTCACTATCCTGGTATTGTCTTTGCCATTGTTTGTGATGGTTATAGGTGTTGCTGTTGTTGAAGGGCTAAGTCGACGTGACTTGAGACGTTATGGTGCCGCTTATGAGTCGAGTTTTGTCTATCATCACGCCAAACGGTTTGTGAAACCGGCGTTTTGTGTACCCTGTCTGCTATATCTCTCCTGGCCATCGGCTGTGTATCCTAATTTACTCTTGTTACCCGCAGCTCTCCTATTAGGATTCTCTATTACCGTGATGATGAGTACTTTTAAGAAATATCTTTGATGTAATAACATGGGTGAAATTTTTAATGATTTTTGTTAGATTTCTCAGCAAAAAAGCCTAATTTTGCAGTAAAAAGAAAAAATAATGGCATTTGCTCAGTTAACCATTTAGCATATTTTTGTACTGCCTTTTCGGCAGTTACTGTAGTAGGTGTTCTTAGTAACCTTTTATACTATGAATTGGGAACGGATAGAATGTTGCAACTTGATTTTGGATCTTCAGATTCCTTCGAACGAGCGATATCTCCATTTGAGGAGATGGCGGCATATGAAGCGTTGTGGACCGAGCAGGACGCTACATTTAAAACTATTGCTGATAAGTTCCGGCAAGCACCTAATGGTACTATACCATCTGAACTCGTCCCCGAAGAAAAAAGAGAGTCTGTCAAAAAGTCACTGAAATATATTCTTAATAAATATTCTGTGGAGCATTTAGGTGTTAGAGTGCATGGAGCTAGTGAGTATCCTGATAAATTGAGAGATGCTCGTCACCCAATAGAATTGTTTTATTATCAAGGTTGGTGGGATTTAGTTAATACTCGGTGTGTGGCTGTTGTCGGTTCACGAAAGATATCTGATGAAGGTCGCCGTAGAACAAGAAAGCTAGTTAAAAGTCTTGTGAATGATGGATTTACTATTATTTCTGGCTTGGCTGAGGGAGTCGATACGGTTGCTCATACGACTGCGTTGGAGTTGGGAGGTAACACAATAGCGGTTATTGGTACTCCGTTGTCTCATATTTACCCAAGACAGAATAGTGAGCTCCAAAAGGCAATTAGAGAAAGTTATTTGCTAATTAGCCAGGTACCATTTAAACGTTATATTGAGCAAGATTACCGTAGTAATCGTCTGTTTTTTCCTGAGCGTAATGTGACTATGTCAGCATTATCTGAAGCGACTATTATCGTTGAGGCATCTGATACCTCAGGAACGATGACGCAAGCTAGAGCGGCTTTGAATCAAGGCAGGAAATTATTTATATTAGAATCTTGTTTCAAGAATACTTCGATTAGCTGGCCGGCAAAATATGAAGCGTTAGGGGCTATAAGGGTTAAAGACTATGAGGATATTAGGGAACATCTGTGACTTACCGTCTTACGAAAATTGATGAATTGAGTCGTAGAGATCACTACTATCTTGCAGAAGACGACACTTGTTACTTTTATGGTGAATATACAGCCAGGAAAGGTTATGCTTACAGTGAAACAAATAGGCTAATAATAAATCTAAAAAAGAGCGTATTACAGCGAACTGAAGATCACTATAAACATAAGCAGCAGGCAATAAATAAAATAGCTGAAATATTGTCTCATATCAGCACTCTTCAACGTTTAACTTTTGTTCCAGTACCTCCATCAAAGTGCAAAACTGACATTAGTTAATCTCAACTTTGCTTAAGAAGAGCGAGTTCAGAACCCCGTAAATTCAAACTCGGCTTTTTCGGTTGAAAAAAGAATATAAAATCGAGCCGCTATGGTTGAAATTATAGTGAATACGTTATATTCTTGATTATAACAAATAGGCTATGGAGTCGATATGTGGGAAGTCATAACGACAGAGTGTTTTGATGAGTGGTTCCTGGCTCAAGAAGATGCTCTAAGGGAGTCAGTCTATGAAGCTGTGGGGGTATTGGAAAAGTTCGGCCCAAAACTTGGCAGACCATATGTTGATACATTGAGTGGTTCTGATTTCCCCAATATGAAGGAACTGCGTGTACAACATGCTGGTAATCCTATCAGAGCGTTTTTTGCGTTTGATCCTACCCGCTGCGCAATTATTTTGTGTGCTGGCGATAAAACGGGATTAAATGAGAAACGTTTCTATAAGGATATGATTCGGCTGGCTGATTCCGAGTACCGTAAACATCTTGCGAAACTGGAGAAATAATCATGGCTACTTACAGAGAACTGTTGGCTAAAGAAAGTCCTGAAATGCAGGCACGAGTCGCGGAACGGGTTGAAGAAGCCAGTATCCAGATCGCCCTTAGCCAATTGCGTGATGAGCTAAAAATTTCACAAACAGAATTGGCCGCTGTTATGGGGGTCAAACAGCCTTCCGTTGCTCGAATGGAACAAGCTGACAATGATCCAAGGCTATCAACACTTAAGCGCTATGTGAAAGCATTAGGCGGCGAATTAAGTCTTGATGTGACACTTCCAACGGGTAAGCGCGTAGCTTTCCATCTTTAAGGGAGAAAGTCCGCAGAGCGGGCTTTCTTCAGATTATTGACAAGGTGTTGTTTTTTTATCCGGTACTTTGTTTTAATTAACCTCGGTTTCGTTTAAAAATAGCGATATCACAATCCCGTAAATTCAAGCTTGATTTTTTAGGTTGGAATGTATAAGCAATTAGGCCAGCGACGATTTCCAATAAAAAACCGAGCTGACTGCGGTGTCTTGAATGCGCTATCTGAGAAAAATTTTTGAGCTGATCCATGACCATTTCTATCAAAAATTGCCTTCTTAACATCAGCTTATCCCAGAGAGATAATGCTTTTGCCTTCATATTATTGCGGTGAGTGATTAACGTTATTCCTTCTGCTTTCAGCTCATCGCACAAGGTCTGTGATAAATACCCTTTATCGTCCATCCTGTTAATCCTTGTACCCGCGCTTTGATGGGATAGCAATCATCCTAATTTCCTGAGATCAACTTAACCGCCAAAAGTTTGCCACAATCATTGATAATCAGATGAAGTTTAAAGTTATAAAACGCCCGTACTCGTTTTCATTTGCTGTGAGACGCTCTCAAATACTTGATGACGGGGAAACGGAGGTGTAGCTGACCAATCCGGGAAAATCAGCCTTAAAATAGTGTCTTACATGTTCAATATAAAAAATGTTTGGGGCTGCCCTAGATCGCGATTATATTCTTCCTTTAACTATTTGTTTTAAAATGTGTAATTGGTCTTTTACACCCGGTGTATTAAACCTCCACTCACATTCCTTAAGAAAGAGCTCAAAATGCTCCTTTGGTATGCTTAAATCTACGCAAATGACGTTTGGCTTGGTTCCAAAAATTCTCTATTCCATTGATATGATTTTGACTATTTTTAGCATCTACACACTCTGTACTATGGTTGATTCGATAGTGTTTAAAATCGGATACATCTAACACATCATAGCGGGCAAAATTGTCTGTGTAGACCAGGCTGTCAGGCTTAATCTTGGCAGTGATTATCGGCATTAAGGTATCAGATTTAGCGTTAGGTATTAGGCGGGTGTAAACCTTGTCACCTCGCTTGAGAAGTCCAAAAACAGGGACTTTCCCCGAGGAGCCTCGTCTGCGTTTTCCCTTACGTTTACCGCCGAAATAGCTTTCGTCTATCTCGACTTCACCGTCAAACATAGAATATTCATCGACATAACCTGCGATAAGGACTCTGAGGCGGTGAAAATAGTAAGCCGAAGTCGTTTTGTTGACACCGACTAACTCGAGCTGTAGCCCCGGCAACGAAGAACCCATGAAGACGTTTTTGCTTGTATTGGCTAATCCGACTTTTTCTCATCTGGATATCCTAGATCAAATAACTTATCTAGGACAGCCCCTTAAATTAAATACAAAGTGGAATCCCGCCCTGGTTTCAACCTTAAATTCAAGTATCCAAAATTTTCAAAATCAGATAAACAATTATTCACTGTAATCGTTACTCTTTTTCGTCACTCTGTTGATGTATATATCTACGCAGATTTAGGGTAATGCTATGGTTTATTTCCGTTTATTTTCCCATAGTCTTTTTGTCCTGACGATATTAATGAGCTGGCCTGTACTGGCAGGAGAAAAAGATGAATTGGCCACCACACTCAAACAGCTTGACCAGGTGCAGGCCAGTTTAGAACGTGCCCGGGTTTTGGCCGTTCAGGAGGGGCAGGCAGACCGTTTTCATTTTGATTATCTCCGTGCTAACCGGGACCTCAATATTGTCCGTGAAGGCATTAACCGCTATCTGACCCCCTCCCGTGCCCAACCCGGGATTTCTTCGGCTGCGCTGGATGTGACCGGTCAGTATCGTCAGGAGCGAATACGGTGAACGAGGTACAACTCAATGCATTCAGGGCCGCTTCCGGCAATCTCGATCCCCATGTGATGCAATTTCTCTGTATTGGTTTACTGATAGCGGTGCTGTTTCTCTGGGCCGCATGGGGAATGGTAGACGTCTGGCAGGGCTGGGCCAATGAAAAGGTCCGTGAAGCGGCGATGAGCCGTTTTGTCATTCGTGTGGCGTTGTTGCTGGTGATGGTTATCTGGATGTTTGCCAGCTAATCGGTTTTTTAACCTGTAATGGAAAAAAGGGGAAAGGAAATGGATCTGTTAAACCGGGGATGTCAGTCACTGTTCCGCCTGTTTGTCCGTATCAATACCTGTGTAGTGTCACTCAGTGTTCTGGCTTATCTGGTTTGTCAACCCGTGACAGCGGCATTGCCAACGGTTGAACCGCCTTCCAGCGGGAGTGGCGGCGGCATTTTTAATACCGTCAAAGGTTACTTGCAGGACGGCATCGTGATAGGCGGGCTGGTCGTTGCCGCGATCGCGTTTATCAATGTGGCGACCGCGGCAATCCATACTTTTTCTGAAGTTCGCAGTGACAGAGCTTCCTGGACTAAATTTGGCGCGATTGTGGTGGTTGGCGTGGTGCTGTTAGTGGCGGTTATCTGGCTGCTGGGCAAATCGACTGCCATTCTCTTTTAATCCCAGGGAAGTGTCAGTATGGTGCAGACTATTCGTTTTTTACCTGACCGTCTTAACGCCGAACCTGTCGTGTTCCGGGGATTTACTACCCCAGAGCTGGGCTGGACTGCATTAACGGGACTGATAGCTGGCACGGTCATTGGTTTGTTACTGACACCGGTAACGGGTTGGGTGATGATACCGACGGTGGCACTGAGTGCGCCGTTATTATTGATTGCCTTTGGCGGCAAATACCTGGCACGGATAAAACGCGGTAAACCGGCGCATTATCTCTATCGACGGCTGGAGGTTAAAAAGCGGCGCTGGGGTCTGGGTGATCCGTCACTGATTATCACATCACAACGCTGGTCGTTGCGCCGCCGTCACCGGGTAATGGCCCGAATGGGGCGGTTATGAGCCGTTTTCGTCATGCGATTCAAAACCGGGACCAGCATATCCTGACGTTACGCGCGGCCTGTGGTGTGCTGGTTTTGTTGTTGTTACTGAGTCTGAGTGGCTGGATGATGGCACCGAGAGAGTTAACCATTTATACGCCGCCGGATGTCCGTAGTGGTAGTACTCGCCCGTGGTGGCAAGTGCCTGTCTCTCAGGTCTATGCTTTTGGTTTTTATATTTTTCAGCAACTGAATGCCTGGCCAAAAGACGGGGAAGTCGATTATCCGGCGAAAATAGCCGCGCTTTCTCCTTATCTGACTCCCTCCTGTCAGGTGTTTCTGGAACAGGATGCTCAAAACCGCTCACAAGTGGGTGAGCTAAAAGATCGCGTGCGGGTGGTGTATGAAATTCCAGAACGGGGCTTTCGTGACAGCAATGTGATGGTAAAAGACCGGGATAACTGGGTTATTAAGTTAGATTTAGTCGCTGATGAATATTTTCACGCTGAGCCGGTCAAACGGGCACTGGTACGTTACCCAATTAAAATTACCCGTTGGGAAGGGGATGCAGAGCGTAACCCGTTTGGTCTGGCACTGGATTGTTATGACAGTACACCGCAACGGCTGGAAGCTGCATTGCAGCCGGTACCGGCGAAAAAGGGGATATTCCAGTGAAAAAACAGGTATTCGTCGAGTTATTGGCATTGACCGCATTATTATTCGCCGGGCTGGTTGCAGTTTCACCCGTTGAAGCCGTGGAGTTGATGAAGTGGGAGCGCATCCCGCTGCCGGTTGCCCTGCATGTTGGACAGGAGCGGGTGGTTTTTGTGGATAAAAATGTTCGGGTTGGCTTTCCCAGGATGTTGAATGGCAAATTGCGGGTACAAAGCACCGGTGGCGCAGTGTATTTGTATCCAAGTGATGCGTTTGTTCAGACCCGGCTGCAACTTCAGGATGTGGAAAGTGGTGAAATGATTTTGCTGGATGTGACCGCCACCAATGGAAAAAGTCTCCTTGAGCCGGTTCGTGTGGTGTACCACGGGGACGTGACCACTCTGACGGACAACGACCAGGCTCACTACAGTGCCAAAGGGGATAACACGTCAGCAACGTCTCCCTCTCCTGAGGGTGAGCGTCAGGCCGCCCGGCGTCAAAAACGGTCCTACACGGCTCCGCTGCCGGTGGTCCTGACCCGTTATGCTGCGCAGAGTCTGTATGCACCGCTGCGTACAGTAGAAGCTGTTCCCGGCATTCACCCCGTATCATTGGCGCTACCACCCCGATTAACCACATTGTATCCCTCAGAGCCGGTAATAGTTTCCCCGTTAGGGGGCTGGGGCGTGGATAACCTTGCTGTGGTGGCGTTGAAAGTACGTAACGCCCACCGTGAGAACGTGGTGCTTGATCCACGCAGGTTACAGGGGCAATTCATAGCAGCGACCTTTCAGCATCGTTGGCTGGGACCGTCAGGCACGCCGGAAGACACGACTACCATCTATTTGGTGGTGAAAGGGCGGCCTGAGCGTGCCTTTCTGCCTGAACCGGTGAGGTCAAAAACGCCCATGAAGCGACAAGGAAATCCCCATGCAAATTAAGTCAAACGGTCTGGTGAAGTGGGTCGTGCCTGCTTTTGTTATTGCGGGGCTGGTCGTGGGGATCAAGAGTTGTCGGCAATCAGAGACGCCCGTCAACCAGACAGTGAGTCATCAGGCCCTGGCGGAACTGTCTTCCGGGGAGCTGCTGGCATTGGGGATTGAGGG